>JAYQVM010000114.1:0-5345 GCA_038148435.1 Gammaproteobacteria bacterium
GAGCTTATGGATATTCCCAAAAAACCGGCCAGCATCAGAGTCAAAGTACTACCACTGAAAAAACTTAAAGAATTCGCTCTGTAGGCTCTAAAGGCAAAATACATTCGAAAAGCAGCCTTCGGGCTGCTTTTTTATTGGCCTAAAACAGTTATCATTCAAACAATATGCGAAGCTCCAAATATCTACTTGCAACCACCAAGGAAACACCGGCAGATGCCGTTGTCGTTAGCCATCAGTTGATGCTTAAAGCCGGCCTGATCCGTAAACTAGCGGCCGGACTTTATACCTGGATGCCCATGGGCTTGCGGGTACTAAACAAAGTCAGCCGCATCATTCAAGAAGAGATGGACGCTGCTGGAGCCTTGCAAGTAAGCATGTCCGTCGTCCAACCTGCCGAACTCTGGCAGGAATCCGGTCGCTGGGAACAGATGGGACCGGAACTGCAGCGCCTTCAGGATCGCCATGAACGGGATTTCTGCCTGGGCCCGACCCATGAAGAAGTCATCACAGATCTGGTCCGCAATGAAATCAGCAGTTATAAACAATTGCCGATCAATCTTTACCAGATTCAGACCAAGTTCCGCGATGAACGAAGACCTCGATTTGGAGTCATGCGTGCACGGGAGTTCACCATGAAAGATGCCTACTCATTCCATGTGGACCAGACTTCACTGCAGGAAACCTACGAACTGATGTTCGATACTTACTCAAAGATTTTTACTCGCCTGGGCTTCACTTTTCGGGCTGTTGAAGCTGATTCTGGCAATATCGGTGGTACCAGCTCGCACGAATTTCATGTACTGGCGGATTCAGGTGAAGATGAGATTGTATTCAGCAGCGAGAGTGACTATGCAGCAAATCTGGAGCTGGCAAGTAGCCTGGCGCCTCAAGGTGATCGGGCTGAACCTAAGCAAGAATTGCAGGAGATTGAAACTCCTGACACAGGCAGCATTGAAAAAGTTTGTGAGCTGCTAAAAGTCCCTGCATGGCAGACCCTCAAAACCCTAATTGTTCTGGGAGAACGTGAAGACCAGGAAGAAGCGCCGCTAATTGCTCTGGTCTTGCGAGGCGACCATCAGCTCAATGAGCTCAAGGCAGCAAAACTGCTCGGCATCCAGTTACCCTTAAGTTTCGCCTCGGAAGAACAGATACTGTCAAAAATAGGCTGCAAACCCGGTTCCATTGGTCCTGTCGCTCTGCCTGAAGAGCTGAGGATCATTGCTGACCGTGATGCTGTAATGCTCAGTGATTTTGTCTGTGGCGCCAATCAAGACGACAAGCACCTCAGCGGTGTTAACTGGGGTCGTGATTGCAAGTACCATGAAGTGGCTGACCTGCGCAAGGTGATTGAAGGCGACCCCAGCCCTGACGGCAAAGGTACTTTGTCCATCAAGCGCGGCATTGAAGTGGGGCACATTTTCCAGCTGGGCAATAAATACACTAAATCGATGAAGCTGACTATCCTCAATGAGAATGGCAAAAGCATCATTCCGGAAATGGGCTGTTATGGCATTGGTGTCAGCCGTATAGTTGCAGCTGCCATTGAACAGTGCCATGATGAAAAAGGCATTATCTGGCCTGAGAATATCGCCCCGTTTCAACTGGTACTGATTCCCCTTAACGCTCACAAGTCGGAGCAGGTACTTCAAATGTGTGAAAAGCTCTACAGGGACCTCTCTTTTGCTGGTATCGACGTGTTCTATGATGACCGTGACAGGAAAATAAGCCCTGGCGTCAAATTTGCCGATATGGAACTAATCGGAATTCCACACCGCCTAGTCATCTCAGAGCGCAGCCTTGAGAAAAATATGCTGGAATACAAACACCGCGCCAGCGACTCAAGTCAGGACATACCGTTGAATGAGGCCATGAGCTTTTTCAAGGAAAGAATTCTTGGGTAAATACCTAGTTTCAGGCTTACTAGTTAGAAAGGTTCGCTTTAGTCACCTTCTGAGTTGTTCAAGTGCCTTGAACGACTCCGCAAAGCTCAGTTTTAATTCCATTTTAAACGAAACATATATTCACAGACTACAAAGGTAAGGCTATGGCGAAATTTATAATTTACCATAATCCACGCTGCTCCAAATCAAGGCAAACCCTTTCAATTCTCAAAGAAAATGACATACAGCCAGACATCGTTCTGTACCTGGACACCCCTCCAGATCGCTCAGAACTAAAGGACCTTCTAAAAAAGCTTGGTAAAACACCCCGTGAAATCCTGCGCAAATCGGAAGAGGCCTACCAGGCCATGCAGTTGGGAGATGAATCCCTGAATGATGATCAGCTCATAGACGCCATGCTCAAGGAACCCAAATTGATCGAGCGCCCGATTGTTGTTAAAGGTTCGCAAGCTGTGCTGGGGCGTCCACCTGAAAATATACTGGAGATGATCTAATGGCTAATCCCTATATCCTGGTGCTGTACTACAGTCGTTACGGTTCACTTGAAAAAATGTCCAGTTTAATTGCGCGCGGCGTGGAGAGTGTGAATGGAATTGAAGCCAGAATTCGTACAGTACCCTCAGTCTCACCAGTCATAAAGGTCAGCGAGCCGGACGTGCCTGATAGCGGCGCCATCTTCTGTTCCCAGGAAGATTTTAGTCAATGTAGCGGACTCGCTCTGGGAAGCCCTACCCGTTTCGGCAACATGGCAGCTGCACTCAAACATTTTCTCGAGAGTACTGGAGCACAGTGGATGAATGGCAGCATGATCGGGAAACCGGCCGGTGTCTTCACCTCAACGGCATCCCTGCATGGTGGTCAGGAATCAACTCTGTTGAGCATGCAAATTCCACTCTTACATCACGGTATGCTAATTTGTGGTATTCCCTACAGCGAGTCCGCTCTAAATAGCACCCGAAGCGGCGGCACTCCCTATGGCCCAAGCCATCTGGCAGGTGCTGATGGTTCGCTGCCCATCAGTGAGGAAGAAGCGGACTTGTGCCAGAGCTTTGGGAAGCGACTCGCCACCACGGCCTTACGCTTAAAGGACTAGCCCATGTCTGACGGATGTTCATTTAAACCTGCGCAAATACTGGTGTTTACGTCGCTGGCTGCGCTCTTGCTAACCTTAAGCCTTGATAACTGGACAGGTGACTCAATTAGTATTATCCGCTGGCTGGTCCAGGTCATTCCCTTGCTGCTGTTTATCCTGCCACTGCTCAAATCGGGACTACGGGCCTATCAGTGGCTTTGTTTTGTCATCCTTCTGTATTTTTTAATGGGCATACAGTACTTATTCAGCCCGATAAAACAGATGAGCGGAATAGCTATAACCTTCTTTAGCGTGCTTTTATTCTGCTCTAATATTTTTTATATTCACAAAGAGCAAAAACTCAATGCCACGGTTAGATACTAAATAAAGCCCGCAGAATAGTGAGACCATCAAGCCGATGTTCCATAAAATATTAAAAACTCTTCTTAGCCTCTATCGCTGGATCCGTTCTATTTGTCTTAACCTAGTCTTTATCGTGATTCTGTTGGTATTTCTATCTATCCTGCTAAGCTCGGATAGTTTTGAAGTGCCAGAGGGTGCAGCCCTGCTGATTGCACCGACTGGCATTCTCGTTGAAGAACGTACCCGGCTGGATTCATTATCTGATTTGCTGGGAGGTAATCCTGCGCGAGATGAAGTCCTGCTTGAGGATCTGCTAGATGCCATCAGTTTTGCTGCAGAAGATGAGAAGATTAACGCCATCGTTTTGGTGCTTGATGCTCTGCAGAGTGCTGACCTGAGTAAATTACAGGATATTGCCCTGGCACTGACCGAGTTCAAAAGTAGTGATAAGCCAATTTATGCTATCGCTGACAATCTAAGTCAAAGCCAGTATTATCTGGCCAGTCATGCCGATGAAATCCTGCTCAACCCATTGGGCATGGTTGCACTAGAGGGCATGAGCTCCTATCAGTATTACTTTGTCGAAGCCATTGAAAAGCTCGGTATTAATGTCCATATCTTTCGCGTTGGTGAATACAAGTCAGCCGTTGAACCCTTTGAACAAAGGGGCATGTCCGATGCTGCACGTGAGAATTATCAGCAATTACTCGGGCAGCAGTGGCAATTATATCTTGACGGTATAGCCCAACAACGCCAACTTGAGCCGCAACAGATCAATGACTTGATCAATAATCAGGATCAATATCTCGCCGAACAGAATGGCGACAGTGCTGCTTTGGCGCTGGATTTCGGCCTAGTTGATCAGCTGAGCAGCCGTCCTGCCATGCAGGACTACCTAATAAGCCGTATTGGTCTGGATGCCGACAATAACAGCTTTTTACAGGTTTCTTACCAGCGTTATCTCTCAGCTCGTCGTATTCCTTTGACTCCCATTCCTGCCAGTGATCAGGTCGGCATTATTATGGCCAGCGGTACTATCCTGGATGGTGAAGCAGAAAGCGGATCCATCGGTGGGGACTCTCTGGCCACTCTGATAAGCCAGGCAAGCAATGACGAAAACATCAAAGCCCTGGTTTTGCGTATCGACAGCCCGGGAGGTAGTGCTTTTGCCTCAGAAGTCATCCGTCAGCAGTTGCTGGATTTCAAACAAAGTGGCAAACCACTGATTGTTTCTATGGGCAGTGTCGCCGCTTCCGGCGGCTATTGGATAGCTAGTGCCGCTGATGAAATCTGGGCCACTGATGCCACCATTACAGGTTCAATAGGTATTTTTGGTGTTTTCCCAACCTTCAGTGAGAGTCTGGCCAACCTCGGCATTTACATCGATGGTGTTTCCACCACCCAGCAGGCCGGTGCACTTGGATTTGGTAGGGACTTACCCGAAGTCACTCAAAATTCACTTCAGCTAATTGTTGAAAATGGCTATCAGCGTTTTCTTACTATCGTTGCCGATGCTCGTAGTATGAGCCCACAGGAGGTGGACACCCTTGGTCAGGGAAGGGTCTGGAGTGGAACTGATGCGCTTGCTTTTAACCTGATCGACAATATCGGCAATCTTGATGATGCAATAAAGGCAGCAGCGGAACTTGCTGGTCTGAATCAGTACCAGATCAGGCGAATTTACAAGGCGCCATCGGCTTCCGAACTCTTCATGGAGAATCTGAGAGAAATTTTTAATATCAGTTCCTGGTTTGCTGTCAGGCAACCGACACTTGCGAACCTACTTATGAGCAATATGCCTGAAAAACTTGAAGCAAGTCTCGAACACTTTTTAATAAATAATGATCCTGGAAACCTTTACTTACAATGTATTTTCTGCCAGCCAAAACTCTAAACTCTTCTGGTTTCATGTCGCAGGCTTTTATACCAAACTAATGAATTAAATCACCACCTCATTAAACTTTTGATAAATGGAATGCTTAGTTTTTTCTTTGCATTAAGAGTAGTCT
>JAYQVM010000115.1:0-5153 GCA_038148435.1 Gammaproteobacteria bacterium
TGCTGTGTCTGGGCGATTGAAGAGCTGGCCAAAAAAAGACATAAAAAATAATAATATTTTACTTTAATATACTTATATATATTATTGATATTGTTCATTAATAATCAATTTTCAGGTGGTGGAGGTGCGATAACCTCACGACTGCCATTGGCATTCATTTCCGAGACGACTCCAGCCATTTCCATGGCCTCAATCATGCGCGCTGCTCGATTGTAGCCGATACGTAATTTACGCTGTACCGCAGAGATGGACGCCTTGCGGCTTTGGGTCACAAAGTGGACGGCCTCATCATAGAGCACATCATCTTCTTCACCCCCCTCCTCGTCACCACTCCCTACGCCAGTAACTGCCTCAAAGCCTGATTCAGCGGTAATGCTATCGATATAATGCGGCTCGCCACGCAGTTTCCAGTCAGCTACCACGCGATGCACTTCATCATCATCCACAAAAGCTCCATGCACTCGCTGGGCAACACCACCTCCCGGGGGCAAAAATAGCATATCTCCATGGCCGAGCAACTGTTCTGCTCCACCCTCTCCCAGAATGGTCCGTGAATCCACTTTCGACTGTACCATGAATGAAATTCGGGTCGGAATGTTCGCCTTGATCAGCCCTGTCAGCACATCCACGGAAGGCCGCTGTGTAGCTAGGATCAAATGAATACCCGCAGCGCGGGCTTTCTGGGCAATGCGGGCAATCAATTCTTCGACTTTTTTACCGACCACCATCATCATGTCGGCCAGCTCATCAACCACCACTACGATAACCGGTAATTCTTCTAGTTCCTCCGGACTTTGCTCTTCTTCGGCCAGAAGAGGATCGGGCTTCCACAGTGGATCCGGTATCGGATTTCCGGCTTTTACCGCGTCATGCACCTTCTTATTAAACCCTGCGAGGTTCCTGACGCCCAGTGCCGACATTTGCCTGTATCGCCTCTCCATTTCAGCAACACACCAACGCAAACCATTGGCCGCATCTTTCATATCGGTAATTACCGGAGTCAGGAGGTGCGGTATACCGTCATAGACCGATAACTCAAGCATTTTTGGGTCAATCATGATCAGGCGTACATGTTTGGGGCTGGATTTAAACAGAATGCTGAGAATCATGGCATTGATGCCCACAGACTTACCTGAGCCAGTCGTCCCGGCGACCAGCAGATGCGGCATTTTTGCCAGATCCACGACTACCGGATTACCTCCGATATCATGCCCAAGAGCCAGTGAGATTGGAGATTTGGCCTCATCAAATTCAGACGCCGACAAAACCTGCCCGAGCTGAATCAGCTCCTTACGCTCATTGGGAATCTCAATACCAATGACAGTTTTACCTGGAATGACTTCGACGATGCGCACAGAACTTACAGCCAATGATCGAGCCAGGTCCTTCACAAGATTGGTAATGCGACTGACCTTGACGCCAGGGGCAGGCTGCACCTCGAAACGAGTAATCACCGGACCTGGATTAATCGCCTCCACCGTTATCTCAATGCCAAAATCCTTGAGCTTGATCTCAAGAAGTTTGGACATGGCTTCAAGAGCATCTGAGGAATAACCAGTATTGAGACTCTCTACCCATTCATCCAACAGAGAAATGGGCGGTAGTTCACCGACATCGGTAGTATTGAATAGTTTACCCTGCTTTTCCTGCTGAACGCGTGAACTGGGCTCGATAGTCTTATTTTTAACAGGTGCTATATTGATTGGTTTACGGTTCTTCTCTTTTTCCTTGAAGGTATCCAGTGCCTGCTTGCGCTGGGTGATAGCCTTTCTGGTCTGTTGGTGCTCCTGACGCTCATTCTTCCACTTCCGGTAGCCTAGCGTGGCGCGTTGCCACAGTCCCAAGCAGACCCTGCCAGCCCCATCTACAAGACTTATCCAGGAGAGTCCGGTAGCCAGTGTGATGCCTACACACAAGAGCGTCAGAAAGACCAGTGAGGCGCCTATCAAATCCAGTACTGGCAAAGCCATCAAAGCGAAAGCTCGACCGAGAATGCCTCCAGCAGATTCCGGTAATTCGCTGACAAAGTGCATGCTCGCCAGGGCCGTGGCACCCAGCAGAGTAAAAATAAAACCCGTACCCCTTAAAGCAAGCATGGACCAATGAAAATCTGCTGTCTTTTTGCGCTCCCTGAATAAGATGAATGCGCGGTAGATCAGCATGATCGGCAGGAGATAAGCAAGGTAACCCAGCAAAATCAGAAGCACGTCTGCAATCCAGGCGCCACTGGCACCGACGGCATTGGCAATATTGTCTGAACTGGCGGTTCGCGACCAGCCCGGATCCAGCGGCGAGTATGTCAGCAGCGCTAGCAATAGGTAGAGCGCTAGGGCCAGCATGACCAGCAATATGCCTTCCTTAAGAAGCACATGCTGTATGTGGTTTTCCGCACTGGCACCGGCCGTATTGTTGAGTCGCGATTTTACATTTGCCAAAACTTGCCTACTTTTATAGAAAATGGCATATATAGTGGCGTAATGATAATAAATTATCCATATAAGGGATACAGCCAGACAATTTAATTACGAAAAAAACACTCAACCCTCTGCTCATATCTGCTAATATGCAGCCTTCAATTTTCAGGACCTTCGAGAACTATTTTCTATGAGCGAGGTACAGCACCACCGTCTTATCATTCTTGGTTCCGGACCTGCCGGTTATACCGCAGCCGTCTATGCCGCCCGCGCCAACCTCAAGCCAGTTGTCATAACCGGTATGCAGCAAGGTGGGCAGCTGACCACTACCACAGACGTCGATAACTGGCCCGGAGACGTCGAAGGCTTGCAAGGACCAGACTTAATGATAAGGATGAAAAATCATGCAGAGCGCTTTGATACTAATATAATTTTTGATCATATTGAAAAGGCGGAACTGCGACAAAAACCCTTTCGCCTGAGCGGTAGCATCGGCGAATACACCTGTGATGCCCTGATCATCGCGACCGGCGCCTCAGCGCAGTATCTGGGCCTAGCATCAGAAGAACGTTATATGGGTAGTGGAGTCAGCGCCTGTGCAACCTGCGATGGTTTTTTCTATAAACAGCAAAAAGTGGCCGTCATCGGCGGCGGCAATACAGCTGTGGAAGAAGCCCTTTATCTGTCCAATATCGCCAGTGAAGTCATTCTGGTGCACCGACGCAGCAGTCTGCGGGCAGAAAAAATCCTACAGGACAAGCTTTTCGAAAAGGCTGATAAAGGCAATATTCGAATAATCTGGCAGCATACGCTGGATGAAATACTAGGTGAAGACGGCGTTGTCTGTGGAATGCGTATCCGTAACATCGATTCTGACAATACTCAGGACATTGATCTGAGTGCAGTCTTCATTGCCATCGGCCACAAGCCTAATTCTGAGCTCTTTGCTGAGCAGCTGGAGATGCACAACGGCTATCTTAAAATTGTGTCGGGCACTGAGGGCAATGCGACCCAAACCAGTATTCCTGGCGTCTTTGCGGCTGGAGATATTGCCGATCATATCTACCGCCAGGCAGTGACCTCTGCAGGTTTTGGCTGCATGGCTGCACTGGACGCCGAAAGGTATCTGGATAATCTGTATCAATAAGCACACAAAAACTGGTCATTATGGCCATTATGCATCAGCTGGATCAGGATAAGCTGGAATTTCCATCTTTTGAGCAGGCTTTATGCGAGCCAAACGGACTCCTTGCCATAGGAGGCGACCTGAGCACAGAGCGACTCCTTATCGCTTATCGCCAGGGTATTTTCCCTTGGTATGAAGCCGAGCAGCCTATTCTATGGTGGCACCCTGATCCACGCATGGTCCTCTATCCCGGCGAACTTCACGTATCGCGCAGCCTGACTAAATTCATGAAAAAACGGCCATACCGGATTACCTGTGATGAGGATTTTGCTGGACTTATCAAGGCCTGCGCCAAACAGCGCAGAAGGGGACCATATGGCACCTGGATCACGCCGGAAATGCAGCAGGCCTACATTAGCCTGCATACCGAGGGCTGGGCGCACTCTATAGAAGTCTGGGAACAAGATAAGCTGGTAGGCGGGCTTTATGGCCTGGCTATTGGCGCCGTTTTCTTTGGGGAGTCCATGTTCAGCCAGGTCGATAACAGCTCCAAACTAGCTTTTGTGACACTGGTTCGGAAGCTGAAGGCACAAGACTATAAACTGGTTGACTGCCAAATAGCTAGCACACACCTAAGCAGCTTGGGCGCACGCGAGATTCCGCGCAGGCTTTTCATAAGTCAGTTGCAAGAAGCGATTAAACTGCCTAGGGAATGGTGCTGGTAAGACCAAGGCAAGAGCCTGTTTTATGATGAATTGATATATAATAAGTGAGTATTACATCCTTAAAAGATCTAAAACTTTATACCACAGCAGAGCATGACTGCAGTTACCTACCTGGGCAACGGGCCAGAACGCTTTTTATTGACCCAAAACTTTCTATAGATATCGAATTTCATACCCGTCTCAACGAAATTGGCTTTCGCCGCAGCGGCGCCCACATCTATCGGCCGCACTGCCAGAACTGCTCTGAGTGCACTCCCTGCCGCATATTGGTAAATGAATTCAAGCCAGGCAGACGATTTCGTCGGGTTTTGAATAAAAATGAAGACCTACAGGTGACTGCGCTTCCCAGTATCGCTGATCTTGAGTATTACCGCCTTTATGAAAAATACATTAATACTAGGCATCAGGATGGTGACATGTACCCGGCTTCCAGTGAGCAGTATCAGTCTTTTCTTCTGACCTGCAGAAAGGACTCTCTGTTTCTGGAAGTAAGACATCAAGAGAAACTCTTGGCTGTAATGATTTGTGATCGCCTACTCAATGGCCTTTCTGCAGTCTTCACTTTCTTTGATTCTGATATCCCCAGCCGCTCACTTGGAACCTTCGCTATTCTTTGGCAGATTAAGATTGCGCAGCGCCTAAAGCTCAACTATTTGTATCTGGGATACTGGATCAAAGATTGCCTAAAAATGAACTACAAGACCCAATTTTCTCCGCTTGAATTACTTTGTTCAGATGGCTGGCAACGGCAAAACAACTAAGAAACTTTGCTAAGTCCCATTATTTCAGGCAAAATGCGCCGCGTTAATGAATATGATGCATTTAGGTCAGAGGTGTAAATGTCTAAAGAAGATCAGATAGAAATGGAGGGTGAAATTATTGATACAC
>JAYQVM010000116.1:0-3080 GCA_038148435.1 Gammaproteobacteria bacterium
TTTATTTGGGAGTTGTAGTTTTGGTCTGTCTTCAGATTTCATTTTTATTAAAAAATACAAAAAATCTTAAATCTATGAATTTAGCCCTAGCAAAGCTTGAGACCTTTGTCTGTTTTCCATTATATCAGGTCAAAAAAGTTAGGGTTAAAACCTTAGTCTATTGGTTTCGGGTCATTGGGGCTGTCCTTACCCTTGATAGCTCAGTGGCTAATGAAATCTGGAATTCCTCGCAAGGGGCGGTCTGGGTGGGTTAGAGACGTTGACGCTTTCTGTTTGCGAAAATCACAAAAAAAGCCGGCAAGATGCCGGCTTGGAAAAATTAAATTGGCATTATTCTAGAAAGTATACTTTACGCCAAGACTCGCATTGCGACCCTCAAACAAGCTGTTAACATCTAGGCCACCCTGGCTGGTTTCTCGCTTCTTATTGAGGAGGTTCTTTGCCTGAAAATCAACTGTCCAATGCTCCCCCAAAAAACGTGTATAGTTAAAATCGAGCTCCCCATACGGTTGGTCCATGACGTCCGGCTGCCCTAAAATTCCAACCTCACGGATTTTTTTACCGGTTATATGGTAAACCAGGCTGGCTTTTTGGCGAAAATTGTCATCCATTCCTAGCTGAATGTTGAAGATGTAGTCAGCTTGACCCTGCAGCGCTCGGGTTGGATTAGTGACTAGACCTGCATCCTCGGGGCGTATATTTACCGTTGAATCAATCAGTGTAAGATTGGTAGCGATGTACCAATTTGCCCAGTCACGGTTTATAAAATCAAGCCAACGAAAACCGTCAAACTCAACGCCACGAACCACTCCATCCTGCGCGTTAATAAAGGTTCGTTGGTTTGCTGCTCCCAGCTCTATCACGGCTTCGATTGGTGTTTCAAATTCCTTTTGAAAAAGGCCTATCGAAAAGCTTTCATCAGCAGAGAAGTACCACTCCCAACGCAGATCGAAATTATCAATATAACCTACTGTTAGGTTTGGGTTGCCGACGATTACAAACCCTGTAACGGGATCGATGAAAGGGGCGGGTGATAATTCGCGAAAATCAGGGCGAGAGATAGTCTTAGAATACCCAGCCCTAAACTGCATGTTGTAGTCATCAAGTATCCAAGTGGCGGTGAGGTTAGGGAATAGGTCGTCGCTCTCAAGGGAGGCTAATACAGCTTCCTCAGGCATAAAGAGATTAAAAGTCGTGACTTCCTGTACCGATCTTTCGTTTCTTATGCCAGCCAATAAGCGAAGGTAATAAGTTAGTTCCATGTCGGCTTCAACATACCAGGCTTGTATGTCTTGTGTTGCGGTATAGTTGTCAGTAGCTCGGGTTCCCTCTCTCAGTTCAAACCCGTTTTGGCTTATATTTTCGGGAGTGACTAGCTGTTCCAATGGAAGTAGCCTGCTATCAAAGTTTGTCACGTCCGGCCCATTGGCCAGGAATAGAAAACGGCGTATTTCGGATTCTCTATCCTTGTCAACTCGATTATGTCCGAGAGAAAGCTGTGTATTGGTGTTGAAGGGAGTTTCGAGGAAGATTTTTGCATTAAACCCAATATCCTCGTTATTATCTTCCAGGAAGGACCACCAGCGCTGATTGGCATCTGCCCTAAGTGAGAAGGCATAGTCGTTGATCTGTGGCTGGTACTCATAACGACTTTGCCTAAAATCGGGCGATTCTCGTTTTGCCCTAGACTCGTTGTAATGCCAGTTTAGGGTGAGCTCATTGAAGTCATAGAAGATATGTTCTCCCTGAATTTGCTTGGAGAGAAGGTCTCTCTCAATCCACTCGAGTCTGTTGCTTAGAATTTCTGTAGCCTCTGTTGCGAGAAAGCCGGTCTGCTGTCCAGCAAGGTCATCCATCTTTCTTATCTGTAGAAGGGTGCCTTTTATAGAGTGATTGTCGTTGTACTCAATTCCACCGGTTAGAAACATTGATGTATCCACACTCTGCTCCGTGGAAGTAAAATCCATGTCATCTCTCTGGGATAGCTCACCTTTTGAATTGGCTACATAGGTATTTCGTGTCACTGTGATGGTATCCCAGCTGTTGCTGTAACTAAGGTTGGCCATTCCACCAATGCGATAATTGGTACCATACCAGGCATTACCGAAGCTGGTGCTAGCGCTTACATTTGGCTTAATTGATTGCTTATTAATGGAGTATATGTTGTTCAAGCTTTCACCAATCTTCTCAAGTTCCGTAGGTGAAAACCCTTCCTTGTAGAAGATATTGTTCCTTCTTAGTTCTCTGTTACCTGAAGTTGCCTCTTTCAAGAGATCTGGTAGGTTACGCGTACCATCATCAACGCCCATCCAGTCAGTGTCACCACCTTCATATCCTAAGCCGTCAGAGAACGTTGTATTTCCGCTATAACCCACACTATTTGAAAACTCAAAAAAGGGTCCATCAGGAACCACCTTTGTGCGCATCTGGATGGCCCCGCCCGCAAACTCTGCAGGGTACGCCGCGCTGAAAGTTTTTTGGACCAGAACACTATCAATTATGCTGGCTGGGAACAGGTCCAGCGGAACAACCCGGCGGATTGGTTCGGGGCTGGGAAGGGTAGAATTGTTAAGAATTGTGCTGGAATAACGTTCACCAAGTCCGCGTATATATACAAATTTTCCCCCCTGAAGATTAAGCCCTGATACGCGCTTCAAACCCTCGGCCACGTTGCTGTCTCCCGCCCTCGAGAAGGCTTCTGAATCGAGGACGTTAGCAACTGCGGCAGTAGCACGCTTCTCGTCAGGAATATATTCGCCGAGCGTTACAATTTCGGTAATAACACTGCTTGAATTGCTCTGGGAGGTTAGCGTTTCATCGACCTGAGCGATTGAGAGGTTTGGGGAGAGTTGGGTGGCCACCAAGGCCAAAATAAAGAATTTTGATTTCATAGTGTGTGTAAGTTTTGTTAAGAGTCTTAATATTCTCTTAATCAAAACTTAATAAAATCCTTATAAATCAATAAGTTATGGAGTATTTTCAAGATTTGGCGGATCATAACATAGTTTTAATAAATGTCTTAAAAAAAACGGGTAATCTTGGTGATTACCCGTTTTTATTTGTTGGCTGCACTATTTTGC
>JAYQVM010000116.1:3090-5151 GCA_038148435.1 Gammaproteobacteria bacterium
CGCTCACTTGTGGTGAATATCCGAGGGCGCGGCAGGTCCAACCTTTCGTCCAGTCATCAGCGGAGGATTTTACCGCTCCCCTATGATCAACGGAGTCAAACCATGTATCTACGGTTGATGGGTCGACGGCATCCAGTTCGTTAACCGCATCAGAGTTTATGTAGTCTGACATGCCAGTCTCTAGTTCGACATTTCCTGCTCCAGCGTCAAACCATGCCTTAACAGTCCAAGGATCGCCACTCTCTTCAATGAAACTCGTATCGCACTCAACGATGGAGTGGTCCATGGTCATGACACCTGTGAGGCTGTCAGGGGTGCCGGCTGCGGTAAATGTCTCTGTCTGATCGATGTCTATGCAACCATCGGCAAACCCTTTAACAACAAGGTTGTGGAAGTTGGCACCAGTACCTTCACGAATTAACAAGCCTATATCTGTGTTTGCATTTCCAATTACAGTGGCATTGGCAATTCGGGGTTGGGCGCGAGGTGTAGAGTCTGGGGCACTTCCATTGTTATCCATCTCGAAGCCCTGGTCACCGGTATCAGATCCCTGTACAACGATAACGTGCTGTGCATTGCCTCTCCAACCTTTTGTCCAGTCCAGCGAGTCGTCCCTGCTTCCTGTGATGTAAATATGTTTTGCGTTTGTTGTGCCGCCGAAGAACTCAATTCCATCATCCTGGCTGTTGTGAACCTGGACATAATCAACAATGGTCCCGGAACCTGTACCCTGAAAGGCGATGCCGTTCAGCTCATCCAGGTCATTTATGAGAAACCCTGGATATTTAACACGTAGATAAGTCAGGCTTCCGCTGCTATCTGTGTCGTCGGAACCACCATACATTCCAGAATTCCCTTCACCTGCGGATTCGCACGGAGGTGTAGAACAACCGTTGATTACGGCATTTCCATTAATAACAAGGCCACCCCACTCACCACGGGTCGTTGCTGTAGCATCAGCATCATTAGCGCTAGTCATTGTGATCGGTTCTGAGGCTGTGCCATTCGCAAAAATCTTGGCGCCTCTGTCGATCCACAAGAAATCGTTTCCTGATTGACCGTAGGTGGTTACACCGGGATCGATTGTCAGGGAAACGTCGGCTGTGTTGTCGTTACCGATACGCACGGCACCTGATAAGACGTAATCAAAGTTGTTAGTGAGGATCAAGTCCTCCTCATATGTGCCGCTTAGGGTGCAAACTTTTTTCTGGCCAAGTATCACAGTCTCAGGAGTTGAACCGTCAGGGCAAACATCGTTTGCGGGTGGATTTGCGACATCCACCTTTAGGGTCTTGTGGTAGCGGATGCTTCCGCCTGCTGGAGCGTAACCCCAAACAACTCTCACTTTCTTGCCAGATAAATCTTGGCCAAGTGCTGTGCCGAGGTCGTCTTCGGAGTAAGAAATGGGGTCACCCAGAGTTAGGGTTGCGAAGGGAGATATACCGAGGTCTGTGCTTGTGATGTCAAGCTTCAGGCTCTTCCATCCATCAGCAGTATGTTGGTAAAAACTACTACCGACCTTAGCGACTACTAAAATGTCACCTTCTTTGCCGATATCACCTGCGGCTGGGGTAATAGTACCCTTTAAGGCCAGAGTTTGACTGTTCGCGATTCGCGATTGAAAGCTTGCGCCACCGTTTATGGTTGCGCCTGCTGCAAAGACCGCCCCAGATGAACCTATGGTTGCTAGTTTCTCCGGATCGGCAGCCTGGGCGCCAGCTGCCATTGAAAGGGCGCCAGCCAAGGCAGAAAGCCTTATTGCGTTGCTGAATTTCATTCTCGTTAGCTCCAATATTGTAAGTAAATTACTAATACATAAGAGCTAGCGAGTTTAGGAACACTGTGTAAATTTTAGATAAATTGAATATTAAGCAAAGACAAGTTCAGATTAATAATATATTAAGGCGTGCCTTAAAAACGTGCTCTTAGTACTTTGGCAAAGTGCTACAAAGAAAGTCTTTTTACGATTTTCTGATCTGTTGATGCTTTCTAGATGACGTAAATACTAAAGAGTGGGAAATGTAATTACCCAGAATATTTTCTTTTCTCCCAGACCTGCTT
>JAYQVM010000117.1:0-5134 GCA_038148435.1 Gammaproteobacteria bacterium
ACACTGACCACAGGCTAAAATGGACAAGCAGTTTTAAAAAACGTCCTCAGGCCAGACTCCTGCTTGAACAGCTGGAAGCCGGCGATATCATTCTAAGCTGCTCCATCGAGCGCATTTTCAGTTCCTGCGATGATATGCAGACTGGACTGAAACTCATTCGGGAAAAGCAGGCCCGTCTGTTTATACTGGAACTAGGGGGTGAAATTACCGCCAAGGATTTCTCACCATCTTTTCATCGTGTGTTTGATGTTTTTCACAGTCTGGAAAAACGACGTTCAACAGAGCGAATTAAGACTGTAAAGCAAAATGAACGTAGCAAGGGTCGGTTTCTTGGCGGCAGCAGGCCTTTTGGTTACATGATTCACTCTAACGGTCGCCTGATTGAAAACCCGATGGAACAAAAAGTCCTGAAAAAAATTATTCAATTAAAAAAGCAGGGTAAATCACTTCGCGCTATTTCTGCTGATGTCAGAACACCGCTGGTGCCGGTATCTTTCAAAACCATACAACGACTGCTCAAGCGTCATGAAGCGGAGCTGCAAGAAAATTCTCTTTAACGGGGCATGTCATAAATATTGTACCTGCGACGCTTGAGATGGCGCACTATCTCAAGCTCATCATTTTTTGACAATACTCGCTGCTTAAGACGAAAATATTTCAGAAAACATAAAGATTCAAGCAACTCTAGTCTCAATGCAGATACCGAGAAGATAAAGACGGAAATATAATTAAGTCCGTTTTGCTTTAGATTATTCTTAGTTTTTTATCAATAATAAATGGCTTATCAGTCAGAACCCCATAGCCCTAGTTCATTTCTTGGAGTCCCTCCCTTCACATAAAGAGAGCGAGATTTTCAATGGGATAGTAAATCCTGCCGATATAATCCTCCGTGCTGACACCCGCTGCATGAGCGCCTTCTATAACCGTTTTGCAAACGAAGCGCCTTAACTCCAGATGTAGGCGCTGTGGAAACTGAATGAGCCTGCTCATACAGCCCTTACTCAAAAGAAGTGTTTACTCAGTATAGCCAGGCTTTGTTTTTTTGCCTGCTTCAGCACCCGGACTTTTCGGCTTCCTTGACCTGACCTGAGCATACCTGCACAATTGCTCACTGCTCTGACTGCAGCTTTGTCGCAACTATGCTCAAGATAACGCCTTTATTCATTGGCCTACGCTATATACTTTCCAAGAAGGATAAACGCATCATTTCATTCACTTCTCTGATTTCAATGGGCGGTTTGACGCTGGGCGTACTGGCACTGGTCATTGTGCTGTCAGTTTTTAACGGTGCTCAGGGAGAGCAACGTGAACGGACTCTGATCACGGTTCCCCATGCAGATATTTCTGCCCGTGGCAGCTTTACACAATGGCAGCAAGCCAGTCAGTTGCTGGTTGCCCAACCTGGGATCAGCAGTGTTTCTCCCTATACCCGCCTAGAGGCGATGCTCAGCAAGAAAGGCGTGCACCAGATAAGTGAAGTCAAAGGTATCGATCCCTTGCTCGAACAGAATACCTCGGATATCGAAGCCAGCATGATTCAGGGTTCTCTGCAGGAACTGCGCAGCGGGGAAGGAGGTATTATTTTGGCTCGTCGACTAGCTGCCGAATTACGCTTACTGCTAGGTGACAGCGTCAATCTCATTGTACCTGAACTGCAGGATGCCGAAAGACAATTACAGCTGAACATGCAAAGTTTTCGAGTAGTGGGAATATTTGATGTGCAGTTTTCCATCGGCTCCGAACTGGCATACATCCATTTAGAGGATAGCGCTAAATTACTGGGTCTTGAAGATGTTGCTGAAAATCTGCATCTGCGCCTTCGTTTGCAAGATATTTACAGTGCTGGCATTCAGCTCAGTCAGAGTCTGGACCTGCTGAATCGCGAGTTGCCCGGTCCCGAGTATCTTGGCGAGGATTGGAGTCAGACTGAAGCTAGTCTGTTTAATGCATTGCGCATGGAAAAGATCATGACCTGGTTCATGCTGATGATGATCGTCGCAATTGGCGCCTTCAATATCATTTCGACCCTGGTGATGCTGGTGTCTGAAAAAAAAGCGGATATCGCCATTTTGCGAACCATGGGCGCCAGCGAAAATACCATCATGGGCATATTCATGATCCAGGGCTTGCTGGTCGGCATTAGCGGCACCTTACTCGGGGCACTTATCGGTCTATTGATAGCCGCGAATTTCAGCGTGCTCGGGGGCTTTATTGAAGCACTGTTCATACCCGATGGCATGTTCATGCTAAGCATCATTACGACGGATATCCAGGCCATGGATGTTATTATTACCTGTCTGTGTGCCTTGCTGATTTCCTTGCTGGCCACCCTGTATCCGGCCTGGAAAGCCTCCCGCATTCATCCGGCTGAAGTTCTGCGCTATGAGTAAGACGATCCTGCAATGCCAGTCCCTCGGTAAATCCTTCAAGCAGGGTGGTGCCACCTTGACTGTCCTACAAAATCTGGATTTCACCCTGGGCTCAGGAGAAAGCATTGCCATCATTGGCAGTTCCGGATCCGGTAAAACCACCTTGCTGAATTTGCTTGGCGGGCTGGATACGCCCAGTTCAGGCAGGGTGCTGATTCAGGGGCAAGACATACAGGCTCTATCTCGCCAGCAACAGGATCGCCTGCGTAACCATATCCTGGGGTTTGTTTACCAGTTTCATCACCTGCTGGGGGAGTTCAGTGCTCAGGAAAATGTTGCCATGCCGCTGATTATCGCCGGCAAACCTTTAGAACAATGTCTGCAACAGGCCAGCGATGTGCTGGAAAAAGTCGGCCTGGCTCACCGGCTTAGTCATAAGCCGGCACAGCTGTCCGGTGGAGAACGACAACGCGTCGCCATTGCGCGGGCGCTAGTGCATCACCCGGTCTGCGTGCTAATGGATGAGCCAACCGGCAATCTAGACCGAAATACAGCCAGGCAAGTACAAAGACTCATGCTAGATTTAAAAGAGCAGCTGACAACCAGTTTTGTCATTGTCACTCATGACCAGGAACTGGCGAAACTGATGGACAAGACTCTGGTACTGGAAGACGGGCAACTACATCCGGCCGTCGAGGCTTCATGACAGGCCTAGCTCTGTATATTGGCAGACGCTACGCCTCGCTGGGCTCCAGCAATCTGCTGGTGAGTTTCATTTCCCGCCTCTCGGTTATGGGCCTGTGCCTCAGCGTGGCGATTCTGCTGACAGTGTTCTCTGTCATGAACGGTTTTGACCGTGAGCTGCGTGAACGCATCCTCGCCCTGGTGCCACATGTAATTATTAGTAGCGCTCGTAATGAGCCCTTATTGAATGCACAAGAATGGCAGGCAAACCAGCGCCTGATAGAAAACGATCCACAAGTACAGAGCACAGCCCCACTGTTGCAGGTGCAGGGCATGCTGCTGGCCAATGGCCAATCTCGTGGCGTCCTGCTAAACGGCATTGAGCCCCAGGCTGAACAGCGCGTTTCCATCCTCGCTGATTTTATCGACCAGGGTTCCATGGACGACTTACGTGAAGGTACTTTCAGTATCCTGATCGGCGCTGGTGTTGCACGTGATTTGCAGCTCGCTGTCGGCGATGAGCTCACCCTGGTTTCAAGCTATCTCAACATTACGCCACTGGGAGAATTCCCTCGACAGCGTCGCTTTACCGTTGCCGGCATCTTCAATGTCGGTTCCCAACTCGACAGCAATCTGGCGCTGGTACACATGGCCGATGCCCAGCTCTTGTACCGCCTGGGCGATCGCATTCACGGTTTGCGCATTCAGTTACAGGATCTGTTTAACAGCGCAGAGCTTATTCGCTCCCTGCAAGACCGTATCGCCGGCGACTTCACCTTCAGCAACTGGACACGGGATTACGGCAATATTTACGACAATATCCAGCTGTCCAAATCCATGGTGGGGTTGCTACTGTTTCTGCTGATTGCCGTTGCCGCTTTCAATATCGTGGTGAGCCTCTTCATGATCGTCAAAGACAAGGAAGGTGACATCGCCATTTTGCGTACGATGGGAGCGCCCCTGGCCACAATCCGTCATATTTTTCTGGTCCAGGGCCTGATGATCAGCCTGATCGGCACACTCAGCGGACTGCTGTTGGGCATTCTGGCCTCACTCTATGTCTCCGACTTTGTCAGCTGGCTGGAGGGGCTCTTGGATGTCCAGTTCCTCAGCGCTGACATCTACCCGATAAACTACTTGCCCTCACAGCTCATGCTGCAGGATATGCTCGGCGTTACCCTGGTCAGCATAATGCTCAGCCTGCTGGCGACTCTGTATCCTGCCTGGTCGGCAGCCCAGGTCGATCCGGCACAAACATTGCGCTATGAATAAATAGCACATACGGTATAAGCCACTACACTAAAAACAGCACATTCAAAGGATAATCATGCGTTCATGGATGATCGCGTGCAGCCTCGGGATTCTGCTGGGCAGCCTGATACCCACTATACCGGATAGTTCCCTTCTGCCTGCACTGTTAATCCCCGCGCTGCTTTCGATACGTTTTAACTAATTTTATATGCTAGAAGCATATTGCCTGGAAATTTTCTAATAGCTTTACTTAACTGAAAAACCAAATAATCCTTGTTCCTATTAATTTGATCGAAAAGACTTCTATGTTTTGAATTAGCTGTTTAGCCTGCCAGAGTAATACACCTTCACCACTTCGTTTGAATTCAGGGTAAACAGTGGCACAATTAGCTCGAATAAGATGGAAACAGAAGCACTGCGGTGGGATTTTCCAGATTCTGCCGATTTATCTGGTCTACAGAGCTATCGCATGCCAAAGACGTGTTTCTGAGCTGGTCTTTAATGAGAAGCTTCCTGAGGTAAAAAAGACAAGTATGGTAGTATTTGCGGGTGTTTTTTCACCATTTTGTCTTTAGCACAGCCGTTTAAGTCGGCAATTTTGAAAGAGGCATGTTTTAGTGTTTGAGATAGTTCAGGCAGGCGGTATCTTGATGCTGCCCATCATTCTTTGTTCTGTTCTAGCCATTGCTATCATCATCGAACGTTTCTGGATGTTGAATCCCATCCGCATCGCTCCCAAAAATATGCTGCCAGAAGTCTGGGATAAAATTAAACATAACCAGCTTGGCGTCAATGAGTTGAGGGAGCTGCGTTATTCCTCACCATTGGGT
>JAYQVM010000118.1:0-5023 GCA_038148435.1 Gammaproteobacteria bacterium
ATATCCGGCTTATGAATATATTTAAAAGTTCTTTAATCAAAAAAGGCAGTTACATTAACGGTAACTGGCAGACAGAGGGCGCCAAAAAATTCAGCATCAGTAATCCAGCAGATGGCTCGATTATCTGCGAATTATTTGATGGCGATGAACAAGATGCAGAGTCTGCAATTGCCGCAGCCCATGCTGCCCTGCCTGAATGGCGGTCAAAAACAGTCAAGCAACGTTCAACACTGTTGAGACGCTGGTTCGATCTCCTGATCGAGAATCAGGACGAATTAGCGACAATCATGACGCTGGAGCAAGGCAAGCCGCTGAGTGAAGCAAAGGGTGAAATAAATTATGGCGCCAACTATATCGAATGGTTTGCTGAAGAAGCCAAACGGGTCTACGGCGACACCATCCCCGGCCCTTCACCGGAAAAACGTATCGTCATTATCAAGCAAGCTGTGGGCGTGGTAACTGCCATCACACCCTGGAATTTTCCAAATTCGATGATAACCCGTAAAGCTGCTCCAGCGTTGGCAGCGGGTTGTACCTTTGTAGTCAAACCGGCCATGGAAACGCCGCTCTCAGCTATTGCTCTGGCGGTACTGGCAGAGAAAGCAGGCATTCCGGCAGGTGTATTTAATGTTGTAGTTTCTTCTCAATCACGCAAGATCGGCACTGTATTTTGTAGCGATCCTCGAGTTGCCAAATTGTCATTCACAGGTTCTACAGAAGTTGGTGGCAAATTGCTTGCCCAATGTGCCAGCACCATCAAGAAAACCACTATGGAACTTGGTGGTAACGCTCCATTTATTGTGTTTGATGATGCGGATATTGACTCTGCGGTTGAGGGCGCACTGGCATCAAAATATAGAAATGCCGGCCAGACTTGCGTCTGTACCAATAGAATACTTGTGCAGGATGCAATCTATGAAGAATTTGCTAACAAACTAACGGAGAAAGTTAAAAGTTTCAAAGTAGGAAATGGCATGGAAAAAGATGTCATCATCGGCCCACTGGTTAATATCAAGGCTGCAGAATCCATGGAAAGTATGGTCAAAGATGCTATAACTGCGGGTGCCAGTCTGCTAACAGGCGGTAATCGTAGCGATCTGGGTGAATGCTTCTTCGAGCCTACCGTGGTTAGCGATGTAACCATGAACATGAATATTGCCCGTAATGAGATATTTGGCCCCATCGCAAGCTTGATTCGCTTTAGTTATGAAGAGGAAGCAATCGCAATTGCCAACGATACTGTATTTGGACTGGCCTCCTATATTTATACTCGTGATATCGGCAGAATCTGGCGTGTTTCTGAGGCGCTTGAATATGGCATGGTAGGGATCAACGAGGGGATCATCTCCAATGAAATGGCTCCCTTTGGAGGTATAAAACAAAGTGGCATGGGCCGCGAAGGATCCAAGTACGGTATCGAGGATTATCTCGAAATCAAGTACCTTTGTATGGGTGATCTAGATAAATAAGAACACATAAAAAGCTCCGTATTGAATGATAGGCCTTAAGAATTTTGCCGACTACTACTCCAGCACAGAGATACTCATCTGAGAACTCATACTACCATCCTGGAAGATACTAATCAGCGGGGAATCCTCAAACTCAACGGTACGAAAGCGTTGACGGGCATCTGCACCGGCTATACGCAACTGTAATCGATGGTCCGCTTTAAGGACATAGGATAACGGCAGGAGCTCAAGACGCATGCGGCTCGGCTCTCCCGCTTGCAGGGGCTGTATGTCTTCAGCATGACTTCTATGATAAGGCAGCCCCATGTAATTATCATAGGGGGCAGGATGCTCGGCGCGATGTGAGGCTCTCAGGCGCCCATGACTAACGATGGTAATTTCACCATTTGAGGCCACATCTTCCAGATACACGAAAATGTCGGTATCGGGCTGGGAAGCACTGATCCATAAATCCAGTAAAGGATGCCCCACAAGATGCGTATCTTCGCTCATCGCCGCTGTCTGGTAAGCCAGCCCATGATCCTGCATCAAACAGGGCCAGAAAAGAAAGTACATGTCGACCTCACCCTGGCAAACCGGATTATAATTGACCTTGAAACTGTCAGCTTCGTCATACAGGGTAATAGCCGGCTGTGAGGCATCGCGCAGAGTACCGGGGCTATTCACGGCAGCATCACCTTTCAACAAAAAATTAATCGTCTCGGTTTGTGCTGGCGGCCAGACAGGACTGGATCTCCACTCCTCGTCTTCATCGGCGTTATTAGTATGATAGTTAACCGGATCTTCTTCACTCCAGCCGTTATCAATCTCTTTCAGAAAAAAATCGAAAAATCGCAGCATTTCCACATCCATCGGAAAATCCGCTGTCTGGCAATGCCCCCAGCCTCCCATCCATAAATGTTTGGGGTTATCCAAGTTGTTGTAGGCCAGGGTCGCTTCGAAACTGCCCTCATCAAAAAAGCTACCCCAGATAAATATACCGATTCCAGAGTTTTCAATTACCTGTTCAAAATTGGCGATGGAGACTTCCTGCCAGAAAAAGCTGTCCACTTCCTGGGAGTAGGAATCACGATAGGGAATTTCGCGCCACAAATCGGCCATTATGGTGCTTTTCAGATGCTCCTGCAGCGCCTGATCACGCATGAGTCCCTCAGGATCTGCATCAACCGGCAGCACACCCTGACCATAATCTTGGCCGGGGTCTTCAGGGCGGGTATTGAACTGGGCCATGATGCCACCACGGCTGATAAAACTGTACTTCTCATAATCGGAAAATCCCGGCGCAATGGCCTTCAGATGAGGGGAATAGATGCTGGCGGCATGGAAGGTGCTGCCACCCGTATAGGAGCATCCGGTTATCCCAATATTGCCGTTACTCCAGGGCTGCATGGCAAACCATTCGGTCATCTGGTGGGCATCATAGGCCTCGGTTCGATCCTGAAAGCCACGTCGCCAACCCTGCGAAGCTCCTCGCCCACGGGTATCAACAAGGGCAACTACATAGCCATGCCGAAGCAGGGTTCGCGTCGTGGCTGAATCACTCCCCATGCGGATATTGCCATTGGCATCCGTGAATGCCCGTCTGTAGGGGGTGTGTGTCCATACGACCGGCATCGGCTCTTCCACCGCCACACCATCAATGGACGGACGAAATATATCCACCGCTAGTTGAACTCCATCTCGCATTACCACATACAGGGACTCACGGACCCATTCATCATATAGGACTTCGCTATAACCCTGATATTGTCCCAAACGAGAAATTTGCTGAGCGTGTATAATTGGCGCAAAGAGACCGGTAAGAAACATTACAAATAGGGATAATCTAGATACCATGGCAATAGTTTCTAATTTTTATTCTGAATTTTATAGACCCTCGCAGTCTAGGCTCCCTTTAGTCACATAGTCAAATAACATCCTAAAACCTAAAGCGGATTTAACTTCAAGATAAAATTACTGAACCAGTATTGCGAAGGATTTTTCGTGCCGATTGATAGCGCGCAAATCCTGTATAGATGGTTACAAGATAGGCCAGTTATACCATGTCAAGTATAAAAGCCTGCTGAAATAGATATGTAGATACAAATAGCCGAAGTCAGGCCCTTTCTATTGGCAAGCCCTCACCCTGCCATTGCAGCAGACCACCTTTAATATTGGCAACTTCAGTCCAGCCATTTTCTTTGAGGATAGAAGCTGCCAGCACCGAGCGTCTGCCAGAGCGGCAGATGGTCATCAACGGCTTATCCTTAGGCACCTCGCCGAGGCGCTCCCATAGTTCGTTAATGGGAATCAGTTGAGCCCCGTTGATACGTGCAGATTCTTCTTCTGTTTCGGCAGCAGTTCGAACATCCAGAATATTTAGGTCCTCCATATGGGCAGCAACCCATTGCGGCACAATTTCTAGATTACCACTGTAGGTGGAGACTACTGGTGCCCACTGATGTTTTGCAGGCATGTTTTCAGGTTTACCAGATTTCTGGTTGGCGGGAACTGCAATATCTATCTGGCGCGGGTGCGGCAGCCGCATATTTTCCAGAAAACCAATAAAGTCGGCTTCATTGGCTTTACCGCCGGCACGGGGGTTGTATTGTTTTTCCTCGCCGATGCTGCTAGCCATTCGGCCACTATAGTCATGCGCAGGATACACAATACAGTCGTCCGGCAATTCAAACAGCTTTTCATGAATCGAATGAAACAATTTTTTAGCAGAACCCTGCTGGAAATCTGTACGTCCACAACCACGGATAAGCAGAGTATCACCTGTGAAGACCATGGACTGATCGTCCAGTACAAAACTTATACAGCCATCGGTATGGCCTGGTGTTTCCATTACTCTCAAATGGCGATTACCAAACGCATAGGTGTCACCTTCATGCAGGGCAGAATCCAGTAAATCAATACCAGCATGAACGGATGCCACTAGCTGACAGCCCATAGCATCCTTCAACAACCAGCCTCCGGTGACATGATCGGCGTGACAGTGGGTTTCCATGCAGGCTTTCAAATTCAAGCCCAATTCTCTGATCAACGCAAGATCGCGCTCATGTTGTTCGTATACCGTATCGATGTATAAGGCATAACGCGTTTTATCATCAGCCAGAAGATAAGTATAGGTTCCGGAGCTTTGATCAAATAGTTGTTTGAATATCATGCTTAGGACCTTGTGGTTGAAAAATTAATGCCGAGATTCTCTTTCAAAGGGAGTATTGTGTCCATAGCAGTAAACACTTCGCTTGATATAGCTCTATTTTGAACAACGCTGGGTGGTTTCTTATTTGAATACCTGATAATGATTCCATAGCGACCCGCCATCGACGATGGTGGTTGTTAACCCAAAAGAAAACTATGCTTCTTGTAACATATTGGCTTCACCCTGCTCCACATGAGATCGCTATACAAGAAAGACTTGAACATATAAAACACAAACAAAAAAGGCCCACCCAAATGGGTGAGCCTTTGTTGTTTAGATGCCTGATAATGTCCTACTCTCACATGGGGAGACCCCACACTACCATCGGCGCTGAGCGGTGAGACTTCTGAGTTCGGGAGGGGAG
>JAYQVM010000119.1:0-4976 GCA_038148435.1 Gammaproteobacteria bacterium
ACTTCCCGCAGATAGATGCCACCATCAGGTTTTCGGAAGCGTTCACTGTTGGCGATGTTTTTATCCTGCATTTCCTGCTCCGAAAGCGACACGTCGTACTCCGCTTCCCAGTGCTCGCGCCTGAAAGGAAGAATCTGGGCGATAGGTGTACCCGCCGGCAGAATGCCGGTAATACCTTTGAGAAAAAAGAAGGGCATGGAACCGGGTATGTGATCCTTGTCGTTATCGATAATTCCGTTGGTGGTCAGGAAGGGCAGCTCAAAGCGGTTCAGCGGATGGGTATAAAGCGCACTGTAACCCTCTGGCAGCTCAACACCCCAGTCCGGCCACCAGGCAAAATGCTTGAGATGGTAACCCTCGGGATATACAAATTGTGCGAGGGGTTCTCGTTCAATAAGAAACTTTTCATGCCGGTGATCAAGTACGCGAGCAGTAACATTGCCCTGGTTGTCATCGACAAACTCAATGTCGCAGGGCGTCTGGTAAGTGTAGCCGCTTCCCATTATATCGAAGACAGCCGGACAGGCTTTCCAAGTGGGAATCTTGCCGCCGATGTCAGGCATTTCGTAGTACTGCCCGGAACGGGGATCCTTGCCGTACCGGTCTGCCTGCCGGTACCACTCAGGAATAGTCTTGCCAGCCGGCAGAGGTTTTGACGGGCTGACTTCAGTGAGATCTGCCTGGTTAATGATGAACCGGATTTTTTCTGTATCCACTAGAGGTACCTGGCTAGCAGCGAGTCAGGGCGGCTGACTTTTTCAAAAGTAAACAGGAAGAATAAACAGCTATGGACGGGGGGTCCAGTTTCGGTCAGGCTGGTCCCCTGGTTTTTTCAAGATAGGTTCTAATTTCATGAGCTTTTTCTTCTGTTAGTGAAAAGCTCCATATGGCCCAAATGGCGATAGCCGATGCGATAACAGGTATAAAGGCATCAAGCATACGTATATATTGTATTGTCTCTGCTGACTGTTTACCTAGGCTTACATCAAATCCGGTTGCGTTGAGTATCAGCCCTCCACCTGCAATCGCAATAGCCTGACCAAGTTTGACCACCCACCAGAAAATCGAGCCGAACATGCCCTCGCGGCGCTCCTGGCTTATTGTTTCGTCATAATCTACAACGTCTGCCATCATTGCTGGTGCAAGAGTAAAGAGTCCGCCAAAGCCAAATGCGATTAATGGCGCAGGAATCATGATTAACCAGGGCATTTGCGGTGTGTAAAGAAACCACTTGGAGGCGTAACCGATCATGGAGATCAAAGTTGCAACTATCAATGTTCGGCGTTTGCCAATGCGAGTAGCAAGCCAAGTGATTAAGACGATTATGCAGAAGGTGGCAATTGCTCTCAGTGAACCCTCATAGCCGGCATATTCAGCGCCCGCAACCATGTCACCATTAAAGACATAGTAAATAACCACATAGGCCTGAAGGGACGCCACGAGTATAAAGCCGTTAAAAATAAGAAAGGTCGCCAAGCAGAGCTTTAGGAATGGCTTTACTTTCAGCGCTTCCCAGAAGCCCTTGAAGAAATTCTTGAGGTTGTCCCCGATGATTTTATTCATGCCCCTGGACACATGGGAGTGTGCCTCGCCAAGTTCCTGGGTGGCAACATTCTGCAGGCGTTCCCGCAGGAAAACAGCAGGAGTCAAACCGATGAGCATGACGGCGGCCGCGATAATAATGGAGAGGCCGGCTGCTCCATCCACCATGTCATCAAAGTAGTTTTCATTCTGCATGAAGAGCAGGAACCATGGACCGATGACGTATGCCAACTGGGCAATGAAATTTTGGGTCCCCATAAGCCTAGTGCGCTCATGATAATCTGGGGTCATTTCATAACCAAAGGCTACCCATGGCGTCGCAAACATGGTGTAGGCAAGGTAGAAGATCATTGAACCGATCAAGAAATACCAAAAATAGTAGGATTCATTCTCCCCACTGGGTAGTTGCCATAACAGAGCAAACGTGACACCGGCCAGGATGGCGCCACAGAATATATATGGTCTTCGCCGTCCCCAGCGCGAGCGCGTATTGTCAGAGATGTACCCCATGATGGGATCGGTAATACTGTCAGTGAGGCGGGGCAGAGCGCCAAGAAGACCTACCAGAGCCGGGTTCATGCCTAGCCCAAGATTCAGAACGATGACCATGCTGCCGATGGCATAGGCAAGCAGGTTGTTCACAAACCCACCCAATCCATAAATGATTTTGCCAAAAAAAGGGATGCGGTCTTCTGGCTTGGTCTCGTGATGTTCCATGTTTTAATTAATCCATATAATTGACAGCGCTGTCAAATATAGATATAAACCGTCCATTGCTTGGCCATAAGGGTTGAGAGTACAGAGTGGCGCCAGTAAAGCACTCCAAATTGACCGGTCAGAATCATACTTTTTTAGTGAAAATGTAGTTGTACAGAAATGGTTATTAACAGCCTAAAAAAGCTGGCTGTGTTAAACACTTTCACAACGGAGGGGTAGGTAATATGGCAGCCACCAGTGCCGCCGCAATAGATAAATCTGCCACGGTAAAGCAGCATATTGCTGGACTTATCGGGGAAATGACGCTCGAGGAAAAAATTGGGCAGATGTGCCAGGTAGACGCTGGCCTGGATGAAGTAACCGAAACGCTCGCAGAGGACATTCGCACTGGCAAAATCGGTTCGGTCATCAACCAGGTAGATGTTGGCATCGTTAATGAGCTGCAACGTATAGCTGTTGAAGAATCCCGCCTGCATATTCCCCTGATGATAGGTCGTGATGTAATTCATGGTTTTTCCGTGGTTATGCCTATTCCGTTGGGGCAGGCAGCAAGCTGGAATCCCGACCTGGTTGAGGCATGTGCAAAATCGGCGTCCACAGAAGCGGCGGCCCACGGTGTAAGTTGGACGTTTGCGCCGATGCTGGATATTTCCAGGGATCCACGCTGGGGAAGAATCGCCGAAAGTCTTGGTGAGGATCCTTTTTTGACCGCGAGCCTAGGTGTTTCCATGACCAAGGGTTTTCAGGGTGAGAACTGCTACGGTGTAGGCAATATCGCGGCATGTGCCAAGCACTTTGTTGGCTATGGTGCAGTTGAAGGAGGCCGCGACTACGCGACCACCAATATCCCAGAAAATGAATTGCGGAACATCTACCTTGAGCCATTCAAGGCTGTGGTGGAGGCTGGCATCACTACTGTGATGACGTCCTTTTGTGACATCGACGGCGTACCGGCTACAGCAAATGAATACTTGCTGCGAAACGTCCTACGAGACGAGTGGGGCTTTGAAGGTCTCGTAGTAAGTGACTGGAATTCAATCGGCGAACTTGAAACGCATGGCTTCGCTGAAAACAAGGAGCAGGCCGCATTTCAGGCTGTTGCAGCCGGAGTGTCCATGGAGATGGCGGGCGATACATACGCAAGCAGCCTTATTGCACTAGTGAAAAAAGGCGAGCTTGATATGGATATTATTGATGAGGCGGTCAGCAATGTCTTGGGTATCAAGTTTCAACTGGGGCTTTTTGACAACCCCTACAGTGACCCGGGCATTTTTGCTGAAACTGAATTCAATGATGCACTTAAGATTTCACACCAGGCTGCATTGGAAAGCACTGTTCTTCTGAAAAACAATGGTGTGCTCCCTCTGGCAAAGCAGGAACAGAAAAAAATCGCAGTTATAGGTCCCATGGCTGATGACCCTTACGAACAGCTTGGGACATGGATATTTGATGGTAACCCAGATTTAAGTGTCACAGGACTTCAGGGTATTTGTCGCGCTGCTGAACCCGAGACAGAGGTTGCTTACTGCCAGGCCATGAAAACGACTAGGGACGCAGAGGCGGATATCGCCGAAGCTGCGCAGCTGGCAGCAGCCAGTGATGCCGTCATTCTGTTTTTAGGCGAAGAATCTATTCTCTCGGGTGAAGCCCATTGCCGGGCTGACATCAATTTGCCTGGTTGCCAGGAAGAACTGGTCAAAAGTGTTAGTGCTGCCGGCAAACCTGTCATCGCCGTTATCATGGCAGGCAGACCACTCACACTGAACAACATACTCGATGATGTGGATGCTCTTCTCTATGCTTGGCACCCCGGAACCATGGGTGGCCAAGCCATAGCGGAGTTGATATTCGGTGATTCCGTCCCTTCTGGAAAATTACCGGTGACATTCCCGCGCCACGTTGGGCAGGTCCCGATTTACTACAATCATAAGAACTCAGGTAAACCACCCACCAAAGAAAAGGTGGTTCATATAGATGCAATTGAAGCAAAAACGCCGCAAACATCGCTTGGAATGTGCGTATTTCATCTTGATGAAGGCTACGAACCGCTGTTCCCGTTTGGCTTTGGGCTTTCCTATACTCGCTTTTCTTATTCCAACATTGAGTGCAGCAACAAAGAAATAAGTACCGGAGATGCCGTGACCCTTAGCGCTGAGGTAACCAATGAGGGTGATCTTGCCGCTACTGAAATAGTTCAGCTTTACATAAGGGATTTAGTTGGCAGTGTCACCCGGCCTGTGCGTGAATTGAAAGGCTTCAGGCGAGTATTTCTTGAGCCGGGCCAGACCAAACGCATCAGTTTTGAGCTTGATTCCGCCGCTTTGTCTTTTTATGGCCGTAAACAGGAAAGGATAATTGAGGCTGGAGAATTTTGCGCTTGGATCGGTGGTGATTCCGGGGCCGACCTAGAGACGCGGTTTAGACTGGCTCTTTAACAAAAAAATGTTGCGAGGCTGAATACGTCTTCATGGTCGCTATAGCACTGATAATTGCCCTCGGCGGTTTTCTGATGGGTTTCGATACGTCAGTTATATCGGGCGTAATTGGTTTTGTAGAGAAGGAATTTTCACTGTCCAGTCTCGAGCTTGGGTGGTCAGTTTCATCCTTAACCTTAAGCGCTACGCTGGCTATGTTTTTTGCAGGTCCTCTAAGCGACAGGTATGGCAGATTGGCCGTACTGAAAGTGGCGGCCATATTTTTTGCAGTCTCAGCGTTTG
>JAYQVM010000120.1:0-4960 GCA_038148435.1 Gammaproteobacteria bacterium
CGGATGGCTATGCATCCAGTTCTGGGCAAACCCCTCCTCTAGTAGTCCCAGATATTCATCGCCAAAGGGACGTAGGGCTTCCATGGCAATTTCTTTGGAGCGCTCAATGGTGAAATCACCGGTTTCCAGTTCGACCAAGGGTGGGTAGATATCGTAGTACTGCATATCGTCAATGCCAAGCATGCGACCGCGCAAATCCAGATACCGATGAAAAATTGGTAGAGCATCGTTCACCTGGCTTACCAGTTGGGTATAGATTTCCGATGGTAGGCCATCGGCAAACAAGTTTTGCTGTAAGACGGAATCATAGTTGCGTGCTCTGGCCGAGAAGACATTGGCCTGCACTTCGGCCCCAAGGGTTGCACCCATGCCATCACCATACTGTTGCCAAGTGTTCCAGAATCTATCAAATACCAGCTTGCGATCATCACGGTTTTCCAAAGCCCGGTAAAAGGTATAGCCTGCCTGTGTCAGTTGAGCCTCTTCACCATTACTCAATGTTACGCTTGGCCAGGGAATGTCAGCATTGGCATACATGTTGTAGATCTGTTCCGGGGAAGACATCAGCATGGATGCCTGAGCAAGAATGGCTTCGGTATTTTCATCAAGGGTATAGGGCGCCATGCGAAGAATATCCTGTAACATGTATCCGAAGTCAGCCAGTCCTGGCTCTTCGGCTAGATAGCGATTCACGGTTTCTGGACCCACCGCGAGAATTTCTGGATTCATCCAGGAAGTACCTTCACTCCAGTTGCTGTATAACTGCATGGCACGGCCAAAACGGGTTTGCTCCTCGGCCACGCGTTGATCGGCATCTTGTCGCAGGCTGGTATAAATATAGAGCCGGGTCAGTTCCTTGTTCGCATCTGAAATTTCATTGAGTGCCCTGCTCATGGACTCGGCGCTTTCTCCCAGTGTACCTCGGTATTGCACCACCGTTTCCAGGCGATTCTCCAGATCGGCAAAGGCGCTTTCCCAAGCATCGACATTTGAATATAGGTCACTCAGATCCCAGACATAAATTTCCTGTTCCGAAGTCTGTGACCAAACTGTTTGAGTAGGGAAAACAAGGAATAAAGGAAAAAGTAAAGTTGCGAGTCTTATCAAGTTTGATCCTCTGAAAGATGGCTAATATTGCTCAATTAAAGCATATCTATAGAGTAGTGTTGAAGAGTATCAACCCAAGGATCATACTCTGGATACTACGAACAGACAACGCATTGTCTTTGCGGTCTAAGTCTAGGCTTGCCTGACTTCAGCGATTGGCTACTAGAGAAAACCCTACGTCACAACCATTATTAGTAATTAGCTGCCGTTTCTGTAATTGGATAAAATAAATAACTTCATCGTCAACTAAATCAGTGCCTGTCCGTTATAGCTAATAGGAACGACATTTTTTCTTAAAAAATTCAGGAGTATGCTGATGAATAAAAAAACAAAAGTATTTGTGAGTATAGTATTTTCAACTGTCGGCGGACTGGCTTTCACTACAGCTTTGGCGCAAGACGATGAGGCCCTTGAGGATAGACGCGAACAGTTTGAGGAGCGGCGTCAGCAAAGGCAGGAAGAAATGCAGGCTAGACGGGAAGAACGTTGGCAGGCATTTGAAGAAGAAAATCCGGAGCTAGCTGCAGAAATAATTGCCCTGCGAGAAGAACGTCGAGCCGAGCAGGAATCTCGCCGCGCCGAATTTGCTGAGAAATATCCTAATCTGGCTGATGCCATTGAAGAGGGAAGACGTATTCCAGGTATTGGACCGCAGGCGGATAGGCGTTTTGACGCTGAGTGTGGAAGAAGTTTTGAGCGCAGCCGGGAACGGGGCCCGACGCAAGGACCTCGTAACGGACCCAGAGGACGCAGGCCTGAGTAGTTAAATTGAAAAACATGTTCTATAGCTGTTATGACAGCTTATTTTCCCTGGAGTATGATGAAAGCCGAAACTCTGGTAACCAGGAGATCGCGATTCTGGAAAATTCGCAGGCGCTAGAGAAATTTCTCTCAGACATGGAGCGCAGGGCTTTTCGGCGCGCCCAGATTGCTACGGGTAATAGGGATGAAGCGCTCGACATCGTACAGGATGCCATGTTCGCTCTGGTCAGCAAATATGCCAACAAGTCACCGGCTGACTGGAAATTACTGTTTCACCGGATTCTTACTCGCCGCATTATAGATTGGCACCGGCAGAGCAAATTAAGAGCAGGCTTTGCTAGCTGGTTTGCCCATGACAATGCGGATGCAGAGCAGGCAGACTATGAAGATGAGACTGGGCTCAGTCCGGAGCAGAGCTGGTCCTTGGGTGAAAGCTTGCAGGCTCTGGATGTGCTGTTGAGAGACCTTCCTTTGCGACAACAGCAGGTATTTTTGTTGCGTGCCTGGGAGGGTTTGAGTGAAAAAGAAACAGCTCGCGCCATGTCCTGTACTGTTGGTACAGTGAAAACACACTACTCAAGAGCGCGTACTTACTTAAGGCAAAGACTGCAGGAAACATGAAGATGCATGAAGACCAAATAGATCAGCAATTTGTCAAGGGTATCAAACAGGAGCTTGATCGTAGTTGTCAGCAGCTGGATGCAGCAACCCTGTCGCGGCTGAATCGAATCAGGCATGCCGCGCTGGCATCATCTGTCTCACTAATGGGGAACTGGGGCAATGTTTTTGCTTCGGCAATTTTCTCTGTGGTGTTGATGGTCGTGCTGGCGTTTTATCTTGTGCCGAGTGATGAGCTTGTTCCTGGCAATCCAAATCTGACGGAACTGGAAGCAATGGAAATACTGAGTGACGAAGAAAGTCTGGATTTTTATCAGGACTTTGAATTTTATCAATGGCTGAGCATGAATGAAGATCTGTAGACTCTTAATTTCCTGGTTCCTTTTTTTGCTGGCAATGCCCGTGCATTCGCAGCCGCCGACTCCACCACCTATGCCTAATATGAATGAGCTGGAACCGGAGCAGCGTCGACTCCTTGAGGGCTTTCAGCAGTCCTGGCTCGATCTTTCACCGGTACAGCAGCAACGGATTATTCGCAATATCCGTCGCTGGCAGAATATGCCCCCCGAGCAGCGCGATCGCGCAAGACAGCGAGGGCGGGAGTTCTTCCGTCATGATGAAGAACGACGCCAGCACATTCGCAATAACTTTGAAAGCTTCAGAAATTTACCGGAAGCAGAACGTCGGGCAATACAGCAAAGTTTTCGACGTTTTCAGAGCCTGCCCGAAGATAGACGCCGAGAACTGATGGGGGAATTCCAGCGTCATTCACCACAAGAGAGACCGCCGGGAACTCCAAGATCACGCCAGGGGTCTGACGAAGAAGACCAGGCCATGGTTGAAGAATGAAATACCCGGTAGATATTTTCACTTGCAAAGTAGTAGCGTAAAATAGATTGGATGATAAACCTGTCCCGACAATTGCTTTTGGTGTGGCTGCTGGCGGTGAGTCTGCTGAGCGTTCAGCTGATTCAACAATCCGGATTGCATGATCATTCCGAGCATTTCGTTGATTGTGCCCTATGTCATTTTGACTCCTTTGACCATCAGCTGCCAGGCATCGTTAAAAGCTCTTTACAGGAAGCCGGTGCTCCGGAGCAGATTTTCATTCGTCAGTCAGCCTATCTTTCCCTTCAATATAGCCCCTATCTGGGTCGCTCACCCCCACAATTCCTTATCTGACAATTAGCAAATAAACCGTCTTTTTTGGCGGTATTAACTTTTTTAGATACAGGAAAACTCCATGCGATTTAAGCAACTTCTACTCCTTATTGGGGTGTTTGCATTAACTGCCAATGCCCAGGAGGCCCAATTTGAAGTCATCATTGATGCCGTACATGTGCGTAACGCTGAAACGGCTCTGCCCATCACCATCATGGATGAAGAGGAAGTCAGGAATGAGGCTCGTTTCAGTCTAGGCGATAGTTTATCCCGCCAGCCAGGCATTAATAATGCCTCGTTTGGACCTGCTGTAGGCCAGCCAGTCATCAGAGGTCAACAAGGCAGGCGTGTGATGAACCTGACCAATGGCATGCCCAATACCGATGCCTCTGGTAATTCAGCTGACCATGCAAATACGGTGGAGCCCATGCTGGCCACAGGTATTGAAATTCTGCGTGGTCCTTCAACCCTTCTCTATGGTGGAGGTGCCATCGGTGGGGTCATAAATGTCCTGGATAGACGCTTTTCAGATGAAGTGCCGACTTCGCCCAGTTTTGCTCTGGAGGGTAGGCATGATAAGGCCAGTGATATGAATACACTGGTCTCACAGTTGAATTTCGCTATCAGCCAACATGTCTGGCATCTGGATTTTACGAACCGTGACTGGAATGCGCTGGAAATTCCGGGCCTGGCCATTCACCCGGCCTACCTTGAGGATGAAGGCCATGAAGAAGCCGAAAACTCGGATGGGTACATTGCCAATACGGGAGGGGGGGCTTCAGCAGCCACGATTGGCTGGTCTTATGTCATGGACAATGGTTTTATCGGATTCTCTGTCAACAGAATGGAGAGTAACTATGGCCTGCCACCTGGAGCACATGAATTACATGAAGAAGCTTTGACAGAAGAGGAGCATGGTGAGGACATATTTATAGACATGAAGAGAAACCGATATGATGCGATCGCTGGTTTTTCGAATATCAGCCCCATGCTGGAATCCATCAATTATCGAATCAGCCACACAGAATATGAACATGCAGAAATGGAAGGCTCAGGCCTTCTGGGCACACGTTTCAGTAATGACTCCTTGTTGCAGCGCCTGCAACTGACGCATCCTGAAATCAATAACTGGCATGGTGTTATTGGGTTACAGGACAGCAGGGAAACATTTGGTGCAACTGGCGAAGAGAGTTTTATTCCAATCACGGATATCAGTTATACCGGGCTGTTTCTGGTGGAGGCCTTCCATAGTGGCGATTTTATTTATGAGTTTGGCTTCCGCTTAAACAGCGATAAACTGGTTCCTGAAGAT
>JAYQVM010000121.1:0-4882 GCA_038148435.1 Gammaproteobacteria bacterium
GTTCTTCCTGAGCGGCAATCGTAGCTTCGGGAGCATCAGTGCCAATAACTTTCAGGGTAAACTCGGTAGTCACTTCTGAACCCAGAGACAGGCTGATAGCAAATTCTCCGGTTGTTCGCAGGGCCCCTTCAGGCAGTAAGACTTCACTTTTCTCAACCTTGTGTCCAGCTTCGTTCAGCGCCAGAGCGATATCTCGAGTACCAATGGACCCGAACAGTTTGCCTTCATCACCTGCATTCGCTTCAATAGTGACAACGATGCCATTAAGAGTTGCGGCACGCGCTTCAGCAGAGGCCTGTTTGTCCTGGGCAGCTTTTACCAGTTCTTCTTTACGCGCCTCATACTCGGCAACATTTTCCTTGGTGGCAGGAACCGCTTTCGCGAAAGGGAACAAATAGTTCCGAGCAAAGCCGGCTTTGACTTCAACCTGCTCTCCGACGTCACCGATTTTCCCAACTTTTTCCAATAATATTACGTTCATATTTTTTACCTCACCTATTGCCGCCTGATTATTCAGAGGCAATGCGTTTCCTCACATTTACCACACTGTCTATCAGTCCCAGTAAAGCCAGTGCCGGCATGAAAAAAAATACTGCTAGGTAGCCGATAAACAACCAGCTCGAGCCCAGCTTTTTCAGCTGGATCACGTAATGCATCAACGCGATACCGGCCAACATTGACGGGATGCTCAAGAAGGATACCCAGGTATCCATAGGCTCCAAATCGGCCAACCCAGCAATCATCAGTCCCGTCAAAAGAATCGCATAGCCAGGCTCCAGCCTGAGCATCTGAAATTCCTCTCTAAAACCACCCGGGTTGTACAACGCAGCCTGCCACCAGCGAGCCAGCACCAGACAGCCGAGCATAGTGACAAAATGATAAGCTCCATAAAAGCTTAACAAGAGGGTCACGATTTGCTCGGCCGTGTATGGCATGACGGCACCCTGTGAGCGTTGTATTTCCATTGCTTCTTCCACAATGGAGCTCAGCTGGGTGACATAAGTGTCGTGCCAGGCCAGACTCAACTGGACCAACAGAGCCACAATCGTGCCCGCCATCACAACTTTGGACCAGGACTCACTATGTTTGAGTACATGAGCCAGCAGGGCCACACCCGGCATCAGCATTATCGGGGACGGATCCCCGACAACCCAGTAAAACCCTGCTGGTACCATCGACCACAACAGGATCATAAAACCTTCTCGAGCGTCTTTGCGGAGATTTACCAATCCGACAGCTGCCGCGCTCAGGCAGTACACCATGGGGATAAAGCCGCAAAGCAATACCACGATGATTGCTCGGGTGCGGCTATGCATCACATATCCCGCGAGGCCCCGCATCATCATTTCCCTCGAGTATTTATACTTCGTGCGAATCCGTATAGGGAATCAAAGCCAGGTAGCGGGCCCGTTTGATCGCTGTAGCTAGCTGACGCTGGTAACGGGCTTTTGTCCCGGTAATGCGACTGGGCACGATCTTGCCGGTCTCGCTGATATTGTCTTTGAGCGTATCCAGATCCTTGTAATCAATTTCAGTGACGCCTTCGGCGGTAAATTTGCAGTAGCGTCGACGTCTAAAAAAACGAGCCATGTTAGTTCTCCAAATTCAGTCGCTTAGTTGCTGGGTTCTTCGTTTTCTTCATCATTCAAATCGACCATATCACCATCATCGTCATCGAGATCGTCAACATCCGATTCTTCCTGCATGCGCTGAGAGGCGCGGGCTTTACGTTCGCGGCTCTCATTTTCAGCTTTCATTATGTCGGAAAGTTCGGTGATAGCTTGCTTGCGCTTGATAACTAGATCACGAATAACCGCATCGTTGTAACGGAACAGCGTGGAGATCTCATCCAGCACCTCGGCACTACATTCAATATTCATCAGCACATAATGTGCTTTGTGAATTTTATTGATCGGGTAGGCAAGTTGACGGCGACCCCAGTCCTCGACACGGTGAACAGAACCACCGCCATCTTTGACCAGCGTGCTGTATTTTTCGATCATCCCGGGGACCTGATCAGACTGGTCGGGATGCACCATAAATACTATTTCATAGTGACGCATAATGCTCCTCACGGTTTGGCAGTCTTCCGTCAGGGCTCATTGAGGAGCCGGGGGCTTTTGAAAAAGCTCGTCTGCGGTAAGACAAGGAGTTAAAAAGAGGGCGAATTGTAGAGATATTGAGGCGACTATGCAACTTCTAGCTGCTTCTTTGGCGCAAGGCCTCAAACAGAAAGATGCCGCTTGAGACCGATACGTTCAGTGAACTGGTTGCGCCCTTCATGGGAATGGCCAGCATCTGATCGCAATGTTCACGGGTAAGACGCCGCAGGCCTTTCTCCTCGGCGCCCAGCACCAGGGCAATCGCCCCTTTTAGATCAGCCATGTAAATCGACTTGTCAGCTTCCCCGGCGGCTCCCATCAGCCAGATACCACGCTTTTTGAGATCTTCCAGGCAACGTGCCAGATTAGTGACACTGATCAGTGGCAGAATTTCAGCGGCTCCACAGGCAACCTTGCGGGCTGTAGCATTGAGTGGCGCCGATTTATCCTTTGGGACAATCACAGCATCGGCACCGGCTGCCTCAGCGGAACGGATACAGGCGCCCAGGTTATGTGGATCGGTAACGCCGTCCAGTATCAGCAGCAGCGCTGGGTGGTCAAGGTTGTCGAGGAGTTTCTTGAGGTAGGTTTCATTAAACTCCAGCCTTATTTCATGGCATAGGGCAATGGCACCCTGGTGCACACCCTGGGCTTTTTGGTCCAGATCAGATTTTTTTAGCACTTCAACAGGAATACCCAAGCCAGTGCACTGATCGGTAATGGCGGAAATTCGCTCATCCAGCCGGCCACTTTGCAGAAAAATTTTCTGGACTAGTTCAGGCCGATGCTCCAGAAGCGCATTGATTGTGTGGATGCCGAAAACCCACTCCTGTTTCATGTTCATAGGCTCAGTACCGTTTTCTTGACTGGCGGGAAAGATATTTCCTTGCCTTATCACGTGGTTTGCCTGAGCGCTGTCGCTGGGGCAGTTGCTTACGGCGTGTTGTGCTTTTACGGCTGCCAGTCAACTGCAAGTCGATTTTTTTGTCATCCAGGTCGACACGTGCGACGATGACACTGACCTTGTCACCCATCTGGTACTGATTGCCCGTTGCTTCCCCAGTCAGAGTATGAGCAATGGCATCGAAGTGATAATAGTCGTTGTGCAAGGCGGTGACATGCACCAGGCCTTCAACATACAGGTCATCGAGCTGAACGAAGAGGCCAAAACTGGTAACAGAGGTAACGGTACCTTCATACTCTTCACCGATATGTTCCTTGACATATTCGCACTTCAGCCAGTCCAGCACATCGTAAGTGGCAGCGTCCGCGCGCCTCTCGGTCATGGACAGAGCAGCGCCCAGATTTTCAAGCTCAGCCACTTTATAGGGATAAATTTCCTTACGGGTCAAAGCCCTGGTGCCTTCGACGGACAAGGTGTGATTGGGGAATTTGTCACTGCGAATTAGATAGCGAATGCCCCTGTGTACCAGTAAATCAGGGTAGCGGCGGATGGGTGACGTAAAGTGGGTATAGGCCTCAAAGCCCAGTCCAAAATGTCCGCAATTATTGGGCTGGTAAATAGCCTGTTGTAGGGAGCGAATCACGATGGTCTGGATCAATTGACGGTCTGGCCGCTTGCTCAGTCGATCAAGAATCAGTTGATAGTCTCTGGGCGACGGTTTACGTTTACGTGCCAGACCGATGCCTATGCCGCGCAGAAAATCATAAAGCTTTGCCACTTTTTCTTCATTGGGGCCATCATGCACACGATACAGTGCGGGCAATTTGGCCTGCAGTAAAAATTCGGCAGCACAGACATTAGCGCAGAGCATGCATTCTTCAATCAGGCGATGAGCATCATTACGCATAACCGGCACTATCTCCTTGATCTTTTTCTGCTCGGAAAAAATGATGCGGGTTTCCGTAGTTTCGAAATCTAAGGCTCCATGTTTGCGCCGGCTCTGGTAGAGAGTTTTATAAAGAGCATACAAATGCTGCAGGTGACCCAGTATCGTGCCATGCTTATCTCGCAAGCGTGCCTGTAGGCGTTTGTCGGTATCTGTTTTGGCTGGCTGCAGTATACCGGCGACTTCGGTGTAGGTCAGTCTGGCTTGTGAATGGATGATGCCCTCATAAAACTTGTAGGAGCTAATATTGCCTTCACGGCTGATGTTCATCTGGCAGACCATGACTAGTCTATCTTCATGGGGTTTAAGTGAGCATAAGCCGTTGGATAAATCCTCCGGTAACATTGGAATAACGTGGCCCGGAAAGTATACGGAATTGCCTCGTTGCTTTGCTTCTCCATCTAGTATGGAATCGGGTTGCACATAATGCGAAACATCTGCAATCGCAACATACAAGGTCCAACCCCGGCCACGTTGGTTCTGACAGTAGACGGCATCATCAAAATCCTTTGCATCCTCGCCATCAATGGTGACAAAAGGCAGCTCTCGTAAATCGATTCGATGCTGTGCTTCAGTGGATGGCTTACTTTGAGTTTTGCTGATCCGATTCAGTTCTGTGGTGATGCCTTTAGGCCAGTCGCGAGGTATGTCATGCGCGCGAATTGCGACCTCAATCTCCATACCGGGACGAGCAATATCGCCCAGCACTTCAGTAATAATTCCGGTACTTTTGACATGATCAATGGCAAAGCGAGTGACTTTAACCACGACAAAATCACCGTCCTTAGCATTTTTGTGTTTTTTTGGCGGAATCAGAATTTCCTGGGTAATACGACGGTTGTGAGGAATCACTACTCCCATCCCAGATTCACGATAAAAACGCCCAACAAATTCAGTTCGTTTGCGTTCGAGTACCTCGACAATTTTGCC
>JAYQVM010000122.1:0-4847 GCA_038148435.1 Gammaproteobacteria bacterium
CGGTCGTGATGACTGTCTATGCAGACAGAAGTTTTACCTTTATTACCAAGACCCCGCCGGCTGCAGTTCTTTTGCAAAAAGCTGCTGGTCTGAAAAAAGGTAGTGGCCGTCCTAATACCGAAAAAGTTGGCAAAGTCACACGTGCCCAGCTGGAAGAAATTGCAACCCTGAAAATGCCTGATCTGACTGCTGCTGATATGGATGCAGCTGTGCGTACCCTGGCAGGTAGCGCCAGAAGTGCCGGGATTGAAACCGAGGGGGTTAATTAATGGCCAGAATCACCAAAAAAGCTAAATTGATAGCAGAAAAATTGCCATCAGGAAAAACTTACCCGATTGATGAAGCTGTGGCCTTGCTTACCCATTTTGCGAGTCCTAAATTCAAGGAATCTGTCGATGTCAGTATTAATCTTGGAGTTGATGCGCGTAAATCTGACCAGGCTGTGCGTGGTGCAACAACACTACCACATGGTACTGGCAAGGAAATACGTGTAGCTGTATTCGCCCAGGGAGAAAATGCTGAAAAAGCTAGAGCTGCCGGTGCTGATGTGGTCGGATTTGAAGATCTGGCTGAAAGCATTAAGGCAGGCAATCTCGACTTTGATGTGGTCATTGCCAGTCCTGATGCTATGCGTGTAGTTGGACAGTTAGGTACTATTCTTGGTCCCAAGGGTCTGATGCCCAATCCAAAAGTTGGCACTGTGACACCCGACGTAGAAGAAGCAGTTAGAAATTCCAAATCTGGACAGGTGCGTTATCGTACGGATAAAAACGGCATTATTCATGGTGGCATTGGCAAAGTAGGCTTTGAAGCAGCTGCAATCAAAGGTAATCTTGAGGCATTGCTCTCAGACCTGAAAAAAGCCAAGCCTGCTTCTTCCAAGGGTTCCTATGTGAAGAAGATTGTCCTGTCCTCAACAATGGGGCCCGGTATTCAGGTTGATCAGTCATCGCTGGATTTCTAAAAATTAACTAATTTGAGATTTATTGGTAGCAAAGCAGATAAGACTGCGGATGGCAATTAATCTCACAAAGACTTTGGGGTGTTGTTTCCTTGCTGAAACAGGGCTATCAAAGACCGCAGGTGAAAACGGATGTCGTTATAACAGTCTGTTTTCTTAATGTCCTGCGCAGATGGTGAGATCCGGCTCAGTCGCAGTTTGATTGGGCATATCACCGAATTTGAACGCTGTGCAGATCCTTGTGATTAGTACAGCTTATTACATGAAGGAGTAACTAAAAGTGGCTATTCGTATTGAAGACAAGCGACAGATTGTTGCTGAAGTCAACGAAGCTGCTAAAAGTGCTTTATCTGCAGTACTCGCGGATTACCGTGGGGTTACTGTAGAAAAACTTACCGCCTTGCGTAAAACTGCCCGTGAAAACAAGGTATATCTGCGTGTAGTCAGAAATACCCTGTTGAAGCGTGCTGTTGCGGATACTGAATATGAGTGTCTGAATGAAGCAATGGTAGGCCCTACAATTTTAGCATTTTCCCAGGAAGATCCCGGAGCCGCTGCACGCGTGCTTAAGGATTTTGCCAAAGATAATGATGATTTTGATGTGAAAGCACTTGCTGTTGGTGGAAACCTGCTGTCAGCCGACCAGATCGATGTATTGGCGAAATTGCCAACCTATGATCAGGCTATTGCCACTCTGATGAGTGTCATGCTGGCGCCGGTGACCAAGCTGGCCCGAACTGTTAATGAAGTGCCTTCAAAAGTCACTCGTGCTGTAGCTGCGGTTCGCGATCAGAAACAGAAAGCAGCGTAATTCGTCACATAACTGTTAGTAAAATTTAAAAGGAGAGTCATATGTCTCTATCTAAAGAAGAAATTTTGGAAGGTATTGCTGAACTGTCGGTCATGGATGTGGTCGAATTGATTTCAGCCATGGAAGAAAAATTTGGTGTTTCAGCTGCTGCGGCTGTCGCTGTTGCTGCACCTTCTGCTGGCGCTGCTGGTGGTGATGCTAGTGCAGCTACTGAAAAGGACGAGTTTGACGTGATTCTGGCAGCTGCTGGTGACAAGAAAGTGAATGTCATCAAGGCAGTTCGTGCTATCACCGGTCTGGGTCTGAAAGAAGCAAAAGACCTGGTTGACGGTGCGCCTTCTCCAATCAAGGAAGGCGCAAGCAAGGATGAAGCGGAAGACTTTAAGAAGCAGCTTGAAGAAGCCGGAGCCACAGTCGAGCTTAAATAATCGGCTAAATAGGGCCTGCTCTGGGCAGGCCCTGTGTTGATTATTGTAGTTGCGAGTCTGTGTGCTGCAACCAGACACTTTAGCAGTGCTCCATAAAGAAAATGCTAGGAAGCTGCTCTCGAGCAGAAATATTCAGAAAAACGCTGATTAGGTACCATTGATGGCATATTCATATACTGAGAAAAAACGTATTCGTAAGGCTTTTAGCAAATTGCAGAGCGTTATGGATATTCCCTATCTTCTGGCAATCCAGATTGACTCCTACAAACAGTTTACGCAAGCGGATATTCCGGCAGATGAAAGGCTGGATCAGGGTTTGCATGCCGCATTCAAGTCAGTCTTTCCAATCGTTTCTTACTCAGGCAAAGCCCTGCTGGAATATGTCAACTATCGCCTTGGTAAGCCGGAATTTGATGTCAGCGAATGTATACTTCGAGGGACGACCTACGCGGTTTCTCTGCGCGTTAAAGTCAGGCTGATTATTTATGAAAAAGAATCAACAGCAAAAGTTATTAAAGATATTAAAGAGCAAGAAGTCTATATGGGCGAAATACCCTTGATGACCGACAGCGGCACTTTTGTGATCAATGGTACAGAGCGAGTGGTGGTTTCTCAGTTGCACCGTTCACCGGGTGTATTTTTTGATCATGATAAAGGTAAGACTCATAGTTCAGGAAAATTGCTTTATTCGGCGCGTATTATTCCTTATCGCGGCTCCTGGTTGGATGTTGAGTTTGATCCGAAGGATCTGGTTTTTATTCGAATTGACCGCCGTCGTAAATTGCCATCGACCATTCTGCTGAAGGCCCTGGATTATAGCAACCAGGAAATCCTGGAAATGTTCTATGATAATAACAAATACTTTATTAGCAAGGATGGGCAGTTTTCCGTTGAACTAGTTCCGTCCCGCTTGCGTGGAGTTGTCCTCAATTTCGATGTCAAACATAAGCGTAGTGTTATTGTTCAGTCTGGTTCCCGAATTACAGCTCGGCATATACGGGAAATGGAAAAGGCTAACCTGACCAAACTGGACATTCCGATTGATTTTATTCTGGGTAATACACTGGCAACTGAAATCGTTGATAAGGGAACGGGCGAAGTCTTGTTGCCCTGTAATACCGAGATCACCGAAGAAGTACTAGAGAAATTAACAGTTGCCGGGATCAAGGAATTTGAAACCATTTACACTAATGATCTGGACTGTGGTCCCTTTGTATCCGATACCTTGCGTACTGATGCTACCGAAACACGCATGGATGCACTGGTAGAAATTTATCGCATGATGCGTCCTGGTGAGCCACCGACGAAAGAATCTGCGGAAAATCTTTTTGCCAATCTGTTTTTCTCGGAAGAGCGTTATGATCTTTCAGTTGTCGGTCGCATGAAATTCAACCGTCGACTTGGTAGGGAAAGCTCAGAAGGAGCAGGTGTATTGAGTCGCGAAGATATTGTTGATGTGATTAAAACCCTGGTCGCCATTCGTAATGGCTATGGTTCTGTGGATGACATTGATCACCTGGGTAACCGTCGTATCCGTTCTGTCGGTGAGATGGCGGAAAACCAGTTCCGCGTGGGCCTGGTGCGAGTGGAAAGAGCTGTAAAGGAAAGACTATCCATGGCAGATAGCGAAGGCCTGATGCCTCAGGACATGATCAATGCCAAACCAGTTGCAGCAGCTATCAAGGAGTTCTTCGGTTCCAGTCAGCTCTCACAGTTTATGGACCAGAACAATCCACTTTCGGAAGTTACTCACAAACGTCGTATTTCTGCCCTGGGACCAGGTGGCTTGACTCGCGAGCGAGCCGGTTTCGAGGTGCGAGACGTTCATCCAACTCACTATGGTCGAGTCTGCCCGATTGAGACCCCTGAGGGACCGAATATCGGTTTGATCAATTCACTAGCAACTTACGCCCAGACCAATAAGTACGGCTTCCTGGAAAGTCCGGTCAGAAAGGTCAATAACGGCGTCGTTACTGATGAAATTGTCTACCTGTCGGCAATTGAAGAAAGCAATTTTGTTATTGCGCAGGCAAGCTCACCACTGGATAACAAAGGCCGTTTCACTGAAGACATGGTTTCAGTTCGACATCAGAACGAATTTACCATTGTCAGCAAGGATCAGATTCACTATATGGATGTCAGCCCGCAGCAGGTTGTTTCCGTTGCTGCCTCATTAATTCCCTTTCTTGAGCACGATGACGCTAATCGTGCATTGATGGGCTCCAACATGCAGCGTCAGGCGGTGCCGACCCTGATTGCGGAAAAACCACTGGTGGGTACCGGGATGGAACGTCATGTAGCCCGCGATTCAGGTGTCTGTGTGATTTCCAGACGTGGCGGAGTGATCGACAGTGTTGACGCCGCCCGTATCATTGTTCGTGTTAATGATGATGAGACCGTTACCGGTGAAGCTGGTGTCGATATTTATAACCTGATCAAATACACCCGCTCTAATCAGAATACCTGCATCAATCAGCGTCCGCTGGTAAAAGTTGGGGACGAAGTCGCTTCCGGTGACATTCTGGCTGATGGTCCTTCCATTGATATGGGTGAGCTAGCACTTGGGCAGAACATGCGCATAGCCTTCATGCCCTGGAACGGATATAACTTCGAGGACTCTATCCTGATTTCAGAAAGAGTAGTGAAA
>JAYQVM010000123.1:0-4776 GCA_038148435.1 Gammaproteobacteria bacterium
GCCAATAACTGGTGGCTTTGCCCTGTTTGCTGCAATATCTGTTCTTCAGCCATAAGAATTTCGTCACGTATGCGTTCACGCCATTGCGACTCTGTTTCGTCATCGAGTTGTTCTAGAAAATACGGGTGGGTTATTGTGTGATTGGCAATGGTGGCACCTGCAGCGGCCATTTCTCGAATCTGATCCCAACTGGCATACAGCTCGGGATTGCTCCCCAGCAGGCCCGTTGTCACAAAAACCGTAAAGGGCCAGTTTCTCTGCTTCAAAATGGGAAAGGCTTCGGTATAAACCGAGAGGTAACCATCATCAAAACTAATGGCGGCCGAGAAATTAGGAACGGCTTCACCTGAGCGGACACGTTCGATGAGCTCCTCAAGTGGCATGATAGTAAAACCATTATCAGCCATGTAGTCCATGTGCCGTCGGAAATCTACCGGACTGGTGCTGGTCACCGGGGGCGTCTTGGTGGAGATGAAGTGGTACTGCAGGATGACGCCCTGACTTTCAGCGTTGACCTCGAAAGAGGGAAGAATGAGGCCCAAGGATAATACAAAAGCAGACTGCCACAGCCAGGCAAGTTTGCTTGGTGTTTTGCGGATTTGATGCTCGCTCAAATTCCATCCCCTATAGTGTAATGGCAAAATGGCCGTCCTGGAATTATACTGGCGCCCAACAAACTTGTCTTGAACTTCAGCTTAATGAGAGCGCAAAGACCAATGCAGCGAAAACAAAGTCTCCGGCTCAATCGATTGCAAAAAAATCTTCGCAGGGATTGTGGTCGGGCAATTGCCGATTTCTCCATGATTGAAGATGGCGATCTCATCATGGTTTGCCTGTCCGGGGGCAAGGATTCCTATGTCATGCTGGATATTCTGCTCAATCTGCAAATGCATGCGCCTATCGATTTCAGACTGAAAGCCGTCAACCTGGATCAGAAACAGCCTGGCTTTCCCGAGCATGTGCTGCCGGAATACCTGAGCTCCATTGGCGTGGATTATCATATCTTGGAGCAGGATACCTATTCCATCGTTCTGGAGAAAACCGAGGAAGGGAAAAGTTACTGCGGTTTATGTTCCCGTTTGCGCAGAGGCAACCTGTATTCCTATGCTGAAAAAATTGGCGCCAGTAAAATTGCCCTGGGGCATCACCGTAATGACATCATGGAAACACTGTTTCTAAACATGTTTTTTGGCGGCAAGCTCAAGGCCATGCCACCTAAGCTGCTCAGTGATGATAAAAAACACATCGTCATTCGTCCGTTGGCTTATTGTCGTGAGGAAGAAATCGCTGAATTTGCCGCCATGAAGCAGTTTCCCATTATTCCTTGTTCCCTGTGCGGTAATCAGGAAAATCTGCAACGACAGGAAATTAAAGTCATGCTAAATGAGTGGAGCAAACGTTATCCAGGTCGGCTGGATGTGCTATTCAAAAGCATTTGTAATGTTGCACCATCGCATCTGGCTGATACCCGCCTGTTTGATTTTGAGCATCTTGAGGCCGAACGGCGGGAGGTACTAAACACCGAGAATCATAGCGCATTGATCAAGGTCGTTAATCTTTAATGAACTGATGGAAATTCCCCATACCGAGTTATTTAAAACCACCCTGCGAAACCTGATAGAAGAATACGTCAGTCGGGAAGGCACGGATTATGGTCAACAAAGCTTTACCTTGAAAGAGAAAGTCAGCCACGTTTTCAGGCAGCTTGAAAACGGCCAAGCATACATTAATTTTGATGCAGAAAGTGGCAGCTGCAATATAGTTCTGAGAAAACAGTAAGCATAATGACAGCCACTAACAAACAAGCTGATGTCACACTCGATACACGGGGTCTTTTTTGCCCAGAGCCGGTGATGTTGCTGCACAAGAAAATTCGTGAAATCAGTGTTGGTGAAACTATCAGGGTCTTAGCCACAGATCCATCAACCTCCCGTGACATCCCTAAATTTTGTCACTTCCTAGGGCATGAGTTGATTGACAGCAGCGAGCATAGCAGGGAATTCCATTACCTTATCCGTAAGACTGAAAAAATCGAACAATGAAACGGCGCCTTAAAATTGTTGCAGATGAAAATATCTGCGGCCTACAAAGCTTTGAACGTTTTGCCGAGGTGACAAGATTACCCGGTCGCCAGATCAATCCAGCCAGCCTGCAGGGCGTGGATGCGCTGCTAGTCCGTTCTGTCACCCAGGTCAATGAACCACTCTTGCAGCACAGCAGGCTGCGTTTTGTTGGAACAGCTACCAGTGGCTTTGACCATATTGACCTGAATTACCTGCGACAGTGTGGTATTCATTTTGCTTATGCCCCAGGCTCAAATGCCCATGCCGTTGTGCAATATGTCTTTGCTACGCTGGCTCAACTGATGTCGAAAGCTCAGGGGGACTTGCGCAAACTAAGTCTTGGTATAGTCGGCGGTGGGCATATAGGCAGTCTGCTGGCAGAGTATTGCCTGCGACTGGAAATGCAGTTTGTGATTCATGATCCTTTTTTAAATGAACAATACCGCTTTTCTCAATACCTGGTGAGTTTCGATGAAGCCCTCAAGCAGGATGTACTCACTCTGCATGCCTCGCTGGATCGCAATGGACCCCATCCGAGTTTTCACCTGCTTAATGAAAAAACCTTGCAGCAATTGCCAGCCAATACCTGGCTGATTAATGCTTCACGCGGATCAGTGATTGATGGTGATGCCTTGCTGAAATTCTTTCAAGGCAGAGACAAGGCAGCCTGTGTGCTCGATGTCTGGGAGGATGAACCTCACATTGATATCGAGCTCTTACAAGCTGTCAGCCTCGGAACTCCACATATTGCCGGTTACTCGCTGGAAGGCAAAGAGCAGGGCAGTGCTGTCTTGTACCGTGCATTATTGGACTGTTTTGAATTGCCTTCCCAGCCTGATTTCCCTCTGGATCAAGGCAGAACACTCTTGCAAGCTCCTCAGACAGAACATGCAATTGAGCAGGTTAATCAAACCATCTTGGCAGCCTATGATATTCAGCGGGACAGCCAGGCACTGAAGGAACTCAATGCTGCTGCCGATCTGGCCGGAACCTTTGAACACTTGCGAAAAAACTACCCGCTGCGCAGAGAGTTTTCCCACTATCAGATCAAGGTAGAAGATTACGAAGAAGCAGCACTGCAGACACTACTGGCACTGGGCTTTTCTCAGGCCTGGGAATAGTGCTCCAGAAAATGAGCCAGCTTTTCGATGGCATCCTTGAGCACATCTTCTCTGGGTAAGAACACGATTCGGAAGTGCTGTTTGTCTTTCAAATTGAAACCGCTACCCTCAACCATGAGCACTTTTTCCTGCAAGAGAAATTCAAGTATCAATTTGTTGTCATTCTTAATGGTAAATTTTTGCGGATCCAGTTTCGGGAAAATATAGATCGCTCCTTTTGGTAGGGTGCAACTCACGCCTGGAATATCATTGAGCATTTTATAGGCAAGATCACGCTGATCACACAGGCGACCGCCCGGGATGATTAATTCACTGATGCTCTGGTAGCCACCCAGTGCCGTCTGGATAGCCAATTGGGCCGGTACGTTTGAGCAAAGGCGCATGTTGGATAAAATTTCCAGTCCCTCAATATAATCTCTGGCATTGGACTTGTCGCCACTGATAAACATCCAGCCGGAACGAAAACCGGCCAGGCGATAGGTTTTTGAGAGTCCATTAAAGGTCAGGGTTAGCACATCATCTGACAGGGATCCCAGCGGGTAATGCACGGCATTATCGTAAAGAATCTTGTCGTAAATTTCGTCGGCGTAAATTATCAGTTCATTTTCGCGGGCAAGCTGAAGAATCTGCTCAAGCAGCTCCTTGCTGTAAACGGCCCCGGTTGGATTATTGGGGTTAATGACAACAATTGCCTTGGTCCTGTCGGTAATTTTGCTTTTAATGTCATCAATATCGGGGAACCAATCAGCGCTTTCATCGCAAACATAATGAATCGGTTTGCCGCCACTGAGGCTGACAGCTGCAGTCCAGAGGGGGTAGTCAGGAGATGGAATGAGTACTTCATCGCCATTGTTGAGTAATGCCTGCATGGCCATGACAATAAGTTCGCTGACGCCATTGCCTAGATAAATATCATCGATTTCAACGCCCTTAATCTTCAGACGCTGAGTTTCATGCATGACGGCCTTGCGGGCGGAAAACAGACCCTTGGAATCCGAATAGGGCTGCGCCTCACTAATGTTGTGAATCACGTCCTGCAGAATTTCATCAGGCGCATCGAAATCGAAAGCACCCGGATTACCAATATTTAATTTGGTGATTCGGTAGCCTTCCTCTTCAAGTTGCTTGGCAGACTGGAGAGCGGGGCCTCTTATTTCATAACAGACATGTTTAAGTTTGTCTGACTGTTTTAAGCTGCGCATGATAGTTTTGCCTATTGCCAGAATCTTTCCCTGAATATACTCTAGCCAGATTCCTGAAAATTATAAAAAGGGCTGCGCATTCTACAGAATCGCCTGTCCGATAACCAGTACTAAAGCGGCTTCGTTGCCAGGAGAAATGCAGTGGAAAAAATCATCAAAAGCAGACAAGAGTGGCAAGAACTTCTGGGAAAAGACGAATTTCGTATAACCCGAGAAAAAGGTACTGAACCGGCTTTCACAGGGATTTATTGGGATAAACATGATGCAGGAGAATACCTGTGTAAATGCTGCGCCTTGCCATTATTTAATGCTCTGACAAAATTTGATTCCGGCAGTGGCTGGCCTAGTTTTACCAGTCCGGTAAACAAGGCACATATAGATGATGTACCT
>JAYQVM010000124.1:0-4757 GCA_038148435.1 Gammaproteobacteria bacterium
CTTTTGCGTCTTTTTGTGCGGCGGCGAGATCCCGACAGACCGCAGTCGTGGCATATACTCAGCGCTGATTAAAACTCGGCTGCAGCTGGCAAAATCGCTCAATCTGGAATTTATTTGCAACGAGGCCAAAGAAAGCAGCAGGCCCATCATGGAGAAAATTGGCTTTCATTCCATCTCCAAGGCAAGAACCTGGTATCTGGATCTGGAAAACTAATCAGGACAGATCACTAAAGCAAAAACCACCGGGCAAAAAAAGGAGGCCTAAGCCTCCTTTTTCATACTCTGTATTAGCAGATTGCTTATTCTGAACCAGGGTTGAATTGACCATCACCAAGTCTTTCTTCTCGGGTCATGTTGTTCATGCGCCATTGCTGCACGACATCCCAGAACTCCGGCATCATGGTCATGCCAGCACCACGCCCTGCTTCTACAGGCACACCGTAGATGTCAGAGAACTCCTGAGCATACGTAGACTCACCCGGCATATTATGCGGAACTTCGCCCTCTACACGGGGAATTTCAGTTGCCGAACGGCAGGGATAGGGCTGCATGTCAGTGCGATCCCGCTTAGAGAAACCGTTGGATTTGAAGAAAACACCGTCCAGGTAAACGGGGTCTTCAACCATGTAGATGTGCAGCATGGTGTCGTCACCCTGTGGGACAAAGTATTCAACCATGTGAGCCTGATCACTCAGGGCCAGTCCATTTCGACGCATCCAGCCTGCTTTCAGGTGAGTGGTTGTCACAACCAGACGGTCGCCCTGCCATTCACCGGTTGAAAATCCCTGCCAGGTATGGGGAGCCATCTCATCTGGATGTTCACGTCCATCCATCCAGATGGTACGACGCTGAGCCTGCCAGCGAATATGTGTACCGATTTTAATTTCTTCCAGAGATACTGGGTCCAGTTCCTGCCAGACATAGAGATTACCCACACCGCGGAAGCCATAGGTAGAAGGATGTGGCTTACACTGATGTTCCGGCAGAGTCAGCAACGAAGGCTGCCAAGAGTCAGCACGCAGACGGGCTGCATCATTGACTGGCAATCCTGCATAGTCACCGACGAAAGGACCTGGAATTCGCTCTTCCATATCCTCGTGCATAATGGGATCCCAATGCCCGAAAATTCCTTGTGCCTGGACAGTACTTCCCAGTAAAAAAAGAATCCCCGAAGCGAGCAATGAAATGACTTTACCTTGCATTACACTTCCTCCAACCTTTTGATTATCAAATATTTTATGCTTTTTACTTTATGTTCGCTGTTCTGTAAGACGCCGACAAAAGTTTTTATTTGCCACGACTGTTTTGCAGACTTGGTCACAGAAAGCCTAATTCCTTGGGTTTTTATTCTAGCATAGATCAAGCCTGCTAAATCACCCTTAATTATTAAAGTATGTATATAGAATAGGTATAATCTATTGCTTAACCACTAACGGGTAAAGGGCATGAAACAAATAATTATCGGCAGCCTGGCCATACTGATCAGCATCTCAGCCGGAGCGCAAGTCAGCCAGACCAAGGGAGATTTTGAGGATAAATTTCGTCAGTTGGATGAAATATTACCAACTGCGAATAATTTCCGCAGTGCCTCGGGGGCACCAGGCAACCAGTATTGGCAACAAGGTGCCGACTACTACATTGAAGCTACCCTCAATGAAGATAGTCAGAGCATCACCGCCTCTGAAACTATTACTTATACCAACAACTCGCCTGACACCCTGAATTACCTTTGGATTCAACTCGATCAGAACCGCTTTCGTAACGACTCAATTGCCCGGACAACCGAAACTGCCGCAGGGGAAGACAGCCTGAGTTTCTTTACCCTGAGACGTGAAAGAGCCTTCGATGAATTTCAGGGCGGCTTTCAGATAAGCCGTGTACAGGAGCTAAGTGGCAACATGCTCAACACCCAGATCAATGGAACCATGATGCGTGTTGATCTAGATGAAGCGCTGGAAACCGGCGACTCCATTAGTATTGAAATAGACTGGCAACACAACATCATCAACCAGGATGTAATTGGCGGCCGGGGTGGCTATGAATATTTTGAGGACACTGGGACTTACCAGTTCGCACTCTCCCAGTGGTACCCACGGGTGGCTTCCTATACGGATTACACTGGCTGGCAAAACAAACAGTTTGTTGGCCGAGGAGAGTTCACCCTAGAATTTGGTGATTTCGAAGTGCGCCTCACCGTGCCTGCTGACCATATCGTCGCAGCCACGGGTGAATTAAAAAATCCCAATCAGGTGCTCAGTGATGAACAGCAGGACCGTCTCGAAGCGGCACGCGAATCAGCCACACCTGTCTTTATCGTGACACCTGAAGAAGCTGAAGCCAATCAGGCCGAGGGGACTGATGAGATGGTAACTTGGATTTTCGAAGCTGAAAACGTCAGGGATTTTGCCTGGGCCAGCTCGCGCAAATATATCTGGGATGCGCTGGGCCATCAGCAGGATGATGAGGACATGCCGCTGGTAATGGCCATGTCTTTCTATCCACCGGAAGCGGAGCCATTATGGTCACAGTTTTCCACTCATTCTGTGGCGCATACCATGGATGTGTATTCCCGTTTTTCCTTTAACTATCCCTACCCGACTGCCATATCGGTCAACGCCTGGGAAGCTGGGGGTATGGAGTACCCAATGATCACCTTTAACGGCTATCGTCCGGAAATCGATGAGGAAACACAGGAGCGCACCTATTCCAGACGCACCAAGTATGGCCTGATTTCAGTAATCATCCATGAAATCGGTCACGTTTATTTCCCGATGATTGTCAATTCCGATGAACGCCAGTGGACCTGGATGGATGAGGGACTCAACACCTTTCTACAGTTTCTTGCCGAGCGGGAATGGGAAGATGATTACCCTTCTGGACGCGGGGATCCAGCTAATATCACCGGCTACATGCGCTCTGAAAACCAGGTTCCTATAATGACCAATTCGGAATCCATCTTGCAGTTTGGCAACAATGCCTACGGCAAACCGGCAACTGCGCTCACCATCCTTCGCGAAACGGTTATGGGCCGCGAGCTTTTCGACTTCGCTTTCAAGCAATATGCCGAGCGCTGGATGTTCAAGCGCCCGACTCCCTCTGATTTTTTCAGGACCATGGAAGACGCTTCTGCCGTCGACCTTGACTGGTTCTGGCGAGGCTGGTTCTACAGTACGGATCATGTCGACATCGCCCTCAGTGACATTCGGGAATACCAGGTCTCGACCCAGAATCCGGAAGTTGAATTTCCCCTTGAGCGCGAAGAAGAAGCCGAGGAGCCGGTTTCACTGACGCAATTACGCAATGAAGATTTACCCAAACGGGTAGACCTGTTTCCGGAACTACAGGACCTCTACAACGAAAATGATGAATTCACGGTATCCAATGCCGACCGTAATGAATACATGACTTTTCGTGAAAGCCTGGAAGACTGGGAACTGGCTTTGCTCGACGAGTCCATTGCCGAAGGCCTGCGCATTTACTTCCTCGACTTTGACAATATTGGTGGGCTGGTAATGCCGCTGCCCCTTCGCATTGAATACGCCAGCGGTGAAACAGAAGACATGATGATTCCCGCCGAGATCTGGCGCACCAATCCAAAAAACATTACCCGCATGTTGCTGAGCGAGGAGGCGATTATGTCTGTTGAACTGGATCCGTTTCAGCAAATCGCGGATGTCGACATGAGCAATAACCGTTTCCCGCAGGAGATCCAGCGCTCCCGCCTCGAACTCTACCGCTCTAATAATCCGAGACGCAACCTCATGTCAGACTTGCTGGTCGAACTGAATGAAGCTGAAACTGGTGTGGAAGCAGTTAGAAGTAACGAAGTACCGCTGGAACCCAGCAGCAACTGATGCGACTCAGGCTATTGCTTTTTTTCAGCTTTCTGGCAATGAGCCTGCCAGCCGATGTTTCTGCTCATCGGCTGCAAACTATCCTGAGTACTATTTCCTATAACCCCAACACGCGGATGATGGAAATTGTGCACCAGACCCATGCCCATGACGTGGAATTTGCCCTAATCAATTTAAGCGAATACCCAAATGGTTTGGAGAATATTCGTGCCCAGGCGCTTGCCGGCCTGATACTGGCGCGGGATTTTCACCTGTGGGATGCCAGCGGTAATGAGATTGAGCTGCAGCTAGTTGGCGCCGAACTGGAGGCCGATATTTTCTATATCTATCAGGAAGCGGGGCTTGCAGCCATACCGGAATCCATGCAAATAGAGCACCGTATGCTGATGAATCGTTGGACAGAAATGCAGAATTATGTCAATGTCGACTACGACAACGGCATCAAAAGCCTGTCTTTTGGTCCGTCTGACCGCAGCCAATACCTCAGTCGTGACTGAAAACCCACCTAACTTGCTTTTTTTTACATAATTGAACAGTAACGAAAGGCTGAAAAAAGCTTCAAATATCAGTACCATTTCCATACTTTGAGCCGAAAAAACCAATATGCGATGTTGAAAATACTCACATTCAGCGTTCTGTCACTCATGCTCTCTATCACGAGCAGCCTGCAGGCTCAGGAGCTTGTGGTCGGGGAGCACGTGGATGCCCAGCTGATATCCGAGATGACAGCTGTCTCCCCGGGTAGCGACACCTCGGTGGCGCTGCGCCTCGATCATATGGAAGGCTGGCATACCTATTGGAAAAATCCGGGTGATGCTGGTCGCGCTACCATGATCGACTGGAACCTGCCAGAGGGAGTCACAGCCGGAGAGATTGTCTGGCCAACCCCCGAGCGGATAGATC
>JAYQVM010000125.1:0-4732 GCA_038148435.1 Gammaproteobacteria bacterium
TCACGGTTATCATAGGACAGATCCTGAGCATAAACCCAGCTTGCAAAAAAAACCTGCAGGGTCATGTATAAAAGGCAGGAAAGAAGTTGTTTTTTCATTTGTATGCTTTTTCTTGTTTGAGACTTTGTTAAAGAATGGTTGATGATAATAAAGAAATATATTTTCTAAAAAAATGAATCCTCAGTAATTTTTACATATTACATGATTTTGACGTATTGATTGTCGAACAAAAAATATTGTGACAGCTCATCATTATCTTTCTCATGCAATTCACTTGAAAGAATAATAATGCCAGTCAATATGTCGCTACTATGATTGTCATACTAGCACTCGCTCATATCAGGCTTTAGGGAATGTTGGTAATAAGCTTTCTCTTATCCCAAACGGAAAGTTGAGGGATAAAGCAGCTTGCCCAAAGAGATCAGATAAGGACTTTCTCAATATTCTAGGCAACTAAACCTCTGCCGATATGAGTGTGCTAGAATCCTGCGTTGTTTGACCATATCTCATGTCCCCGTGGCACAACTGGATAGCGCAGCCCCCTCCTAAGGGGCAGGTTGCAGGTTCGATTCCTGCCGGGGACACCATTTTTTTTAATATGGATCCAATTGCACCTGCCGCCTCTATGAAACTAGGAGAGCCACCTCCGGGTGATTAACCCCAATCCTATTATTTAACCAAGAGATCTCTTAGCTTACTCTTCCCATTCTCCAACTTGAAAACCCTGCGCCTGAGTATCAATAACCCAGACGGAAGTCTGTACACCCAGAGTGATCGCAAACAGGATATCTCTATTAGCACCTCCAAAATGCAGGCCATGTGTTCCTGGAGGAGCCGGTATATAACCGATGAATCCCCCTGTGTCCGGATCAATGACCCAGGCTCCATTATCAGGTGTATATATGCGCCCCTCGATATCGACCTGCATGCCATCACGTCCGGCCCATGCAAATTGCCGTTCATTGCGAAGCGAACCATCCGGCTGGATATCAAAAGCTACGATGCCGCCACTAGGCATTGGTGCTCCGGTAGGCAAAGCCATGTTGGCTGGCGGCTGGGCTCCAGGCAGACGACCCGTCACATAGAGTGTGCTGCCATCCGGGCTGATGCTGATGCCATTGCCACCAACATCACCATAAGGACCACTGACTTCTCCCTGTTGGTTGGCGTAATAGACGCCCCCCATAGTCATGTACATGCCACCGTTTTGATCCGCAACTAAGTCGTTTAGCACTGCAGGACCCAGGCATTCTAGAGGCTCTCCATTTAGGGTATTTGTGAAAAGCTGCCTGGGTTCGACTTGCCATATACCACGATTAAGTGCTCGCTCTCCCACATAGAGGGTTCCGTCTGGCGTAAGAGCCATCGCCCCACCAGTGTAGGTATCTGTATACTTCACGCGCGTAGTACCATCCAGCCGGATTTCCCATATCTGACTGATATCGTTCATAGCCATGAGAATGCCATTTTCGGTGGCAATCGGGCTGTCGGTGTTATTGCCACTTCCTTCCCAAATCATGCGCCACTGCTCTCCACGCTCAATGATGCCAGGGATCTCCGCCACCGGTTCATTGGGAAAAGGAACTGGTTCAGCAAATAAACGTCGCATGCCACCACCGCCAACTATTGGTTGAGCAGGATTTGAACAGTTAGCCGAAACAAAGGCTTCCCGACCGGGATCTCGACTGGCTTGTATGCCCTGAGTTCGGAGTGGGTCGACCATCTGCTGTTGTGCTAGCGCAAAAAAGCAAATCATTACTAATGTTGTTAATAATACTATTCGACTAATAGCTTTTTTCATAAATTTTTCCTGTATATAAACCTCAACAAAGTCTGCTTATAGACCAATATGGGAAACTCGTTTGAAGCAATCATTCTGGTACTTAACCTAGCTAAGGCTGCTTGACACCGGCATCTCCGTTCTGGAAAATTACCTCCGAGGATAAAGAATTTGATGCCCTAGTAGAGCGCTTTTCACTAAAGCTGCTGCCTTAAATTAACCTCCCTAATATATTGTAACCATTATACTTACGCTAACTAAGCGATCTTGGTTTAACCCACTACTTTGTTGACAACCGATCTATAAAACCAAAAAGGATATAGCTATGGCTTCTAATGTAAAAGATTTTGGACTAGATAAAATGCCTCAAGCAGTGCTTGAAGAGTATGGCTCCAAGACCAAGGACCCAAGATTGAAAGAAATTATGCTGGCCCTGATTACTCACCTCCACGAATTTGTCAAGGAAGTACAATTAACCGAAGAAGAATGGTTCCAAGCTATCATGTTCCTGACTGCCGTTGGCCAAAAGTGTGATGATGTCAGACAGGAGTTTATTTTACTTTCCGATACTCTTGGGGTTTCATCTTTAGTGGACACAATCAATAATTTACGCCAAGGAATAGGGACAGAAAATACTGTATTAGGCCCGTTTTACCAGTCCGGCGCGCCTGAATACCCCATGGGTGCAAACATTGTTCAGAAGTCTACCGAAGAAGGCGTTACTGCAGTTGTGAATGGGTTTGTTAGAGATGCTGATGGAAACCCGATAAAAGATGCCATTTTAGATGTATGGCAATCATCCAGCGAAGGCACCTATCACATGCAAGATCCAAACATGCCTCAATATAACCTTTGCGGAAAATTTAAAACTGGAACTGATGGAAAATATATTTTCGTTACAGAAAAGCCTGCAGCGTATCCTGTGCCAACTGATGGGCCTGTTGGTACTATGCTAAATGCCTGTGGTCGTCATCCAATGCGTCCCGGACATCTCCACTTCATAATTACAGCCCCCGGTTTTGAAAGATTAGTTACACATATTTTTACTAATGGTGACGAATATTTGGACTCTGATGCAGTTTTTGCGACCAAATCAGCTCTTGTTGGCGAGTACAAACCCTGCAATGATGTGGTATTGGCAAGTGAGCTTGGTATCGCAGGCGATTACGAGAAAGTTGATTTCGATTTCACTCTAATCAAGTCCTGATTACTGCTGCGTTGATATTTTATTTATCTAATAATTCCGAGGAAATATGAAAGTAGTCCCACAAATTACCCTCCAAGAAGCCGCTCAGAAAGTCTCTGATGGTGATACACTAATCGTCGGCGGTTTCGGCATGACTGGCAACCCCGTGCACCTGCTACATGCTATTGCCGAAACGGATGTTAAAAACCTAACTTATGTCGGTAATAATGTTGGGGAACCCGGCTTGGGAGGTGGACGACTACTTCGAAATGGACAAATCAGCAAGGCTATAGGTTCTTTCTTCACCTCCAATCCTGAAGCTGTGAAAGCAGCTCAATCAGGGGAAATGCAAGTTGAACTTTTACCCCAGGGAACGCTTTGTGAAGCCATGCGAGCTGGAGGAGCTGGCTTGGGGGGGTTCTTCACGCCCACCTCAGCCGGGACCGAACTGGCCAAAGGACGAGAATCTCGCGTGATAGACGGTCAGGAGATGGTCTATATCCCTCCTATCAAGGGTGAAATTTCCTTGATTCGTGCCTGGAGAGCCGACACTGCCGGCAATCTCCAGTATCGCATGACTGAAAACAACTTCAATCAGGCGGCTGCGACTGCAGGTAAAACCGTTATTGTTGAAGTAGAAGAGATAGTTCCAGTAGGTGAGCTTGACCCAAATTATATTCATACACAGGGATGCTTTGTGGATTTCTTGGTGCAGGCTACCTTGACTCTGGAAGATTTAGGCTCCTCAGCATCAGTTCCCCCTAAAGAGGAAAATGTTGATGACGCACGGATGAATATTGCCAAAGCAGCACTAGCCGAGCTAAAGAAAGGGGATGTAGTGAACCTGGGTATCGGCATACCAACATTAGTAGCGGACTTGATTACTCCACAACATGGCATTTACATGCATACAGAAAATGGCATGCTGGGAGTTGGGCCTCGTCCGGAATCAGGTGGGGCAATGGATTATCCCGTCAATGCCGGCAAAATCCCTGTCAGCGAATTACCCGGCGCCAGTTATTTCGATTCTTGTACCTCCTTTGGCATGATTCGTGGTGGTCATGTGGATGTATCCGTCATTGGCGGCCTGGAAGTCGATGAGGCCGCAAATTTGGCTAACTGGGCTGTTCCCGGCAAACCTCTACTCGGCGTTGGAGGTGCTATGGATCTGTCTTCAGGGTCCAAGCGTCTGATCGTCACCATGACTCATACTAGTCGAGACGGTTCACCAAAAATAGTCCCATCCTGCTCTCTTCCTCTCACGGCTATTGGCGTCGTGGATGTGGTAATCACCGATCTAGCCATGTTCCGCTTTATTGAAGGCGAGTTGGTACTAGTCAAAGTTATGCCTGGCTCCAGTCTTGAAGAGATTGCTGATAAAACTAGCGCCAAATACCGCGTTGCACTGGAAGACTGAGCGGCTACAGCAACTCAGATAGGCAGACTTTCGCTCACAGTCTGCTCCTTAGTAATTATGGCTCATGTCTGGTCTGGACTTGCGAGAAATGACTCTTGCAAGCACTTTTTGCGCATTTTATGGAACTATGAACTGATATCACTCACTTGAAACATCCTCGCCACAACTCTGGCATGAATGTTCAGGATCAAAGCCTTTAAGGAAATCAGCTCTATTTCCAGATCTCCACTAGCCACTTAATGATACTTACCGCGTGCAGTAATAACTTAATTTTAAATTTATAAAAGTTATATAAATTTTTGTTTTATAATGTTTTTATAAAAAAACAATCCAATAACCAGATAATACA
>JAYQVM010000126.1:0-4623 GCA_038148435.1 Gammaproteobacteria bacterium
CTCCAGACTCAAGCCGCTTTCATCAAGCCGAACAAACTGAACTCTATCTTCCCAGTCACTTAAGACCAAACGCCTAAGCAGCTTGCCCTCGCTTTCCAGAGTATGAACGGCAGGGCGGTGGGTGTGGCCGTGGATTAGGTAGCTGGCCTTATGTGTTTGCATGAGCTGCGTTACCGCTTCTTGAGTGACATCCATTATGTCTTCAGGTTTGTTACTGCTCATGGTTTTGCTTTGCTGACGTGCTTGATCTGCATAAGCTCGACGTTCCTGTAGCGGTCTGGCCAGAAATTCCTGCTGCCAGTCAGGTTGTCTGACCATGTCACGAAAGGCCATATAATCAATATCCCGTGTGCAGAGCACATCTCCGTGCATAAGTATGATTCTTTGTTCGTAATCGAGCAGTATGTAGGGTTCCTCAATAAGGTTTGCCCCGCAGCTGGCAGCGAAGTCGTTGCCGATTAGAAAATCACGATTACCATGCATTAAATAGATGGCGACACCCTGAGAGCTGAGCGTGTGTAATTTTTTAGCAACCTGGCTCTCGAGTTCGCCAGCCGCATCATCGCCCAGCCAAACATTGAAAAAATCGCCAAGGATATACAGGGCATCTGACTGCACCGCATAGCGCTCCAGAAATGTAAAAAAGGCCTGCGTGATGCGAGGCCTTTTTACGTCCAGATGCAGATCGGAAATGAAAAGGAGGGGCTTATGTGCCATCAAGCTCTCAATTATTCCTGAACAGTAACGGATTCGATGATGACATCTTGAACCGGCACGTCCTGATGACCACCCTTAGAGCCGGTTTCACAGCCCTTGATGATTTCAACGACATCCATTCCGTCGATCACTTTGCCAAATACAGCATAGCCCCAACCCTGTGCCGACTTGCCGGTGTGGTTTAGAAAATCATTGTCACTGACATTGATAAAGAACTGCGCACTAGCAGAGTGTGGTTCCATGGTACGAGCCATAGCGATTGAGCCCATGTCATTTCTCAAGCCATTGTCGGCTTCATTTTGAATGGGTGCATGTGTGGCTTTCTGCTTCATGCCCGGTTCAAAACCACCTCCCTGGATCATAAAATTATCGATAACACGGTGAAAAATCGTACCGTTGTAATGACCTTCTGCAGCATATTGCTTGAAGTTGGCGGCGCTAATAGGGGCTTTATCGAAATCAAGTTCCAGAGAAATGTCGCCGTGGTTGGTATGTAGTACTATCATGACTTCCTCGCTATGTGCTGTTGGTTTGTAGTTTGCAGCCTGTAAGGGCGTTATAATAACGTTCTTTGTGTTGTATAAGAAAGTAAGCAGGCATTATGACGGAAGCGCCCAGCAATTTTATTCATCAGATAATTCGCGAAGACTTAAAGAACAACAAGTTCGGGGGCAAGGTTCACACTCGTTTCCCCCCAGAACCCAATGGCTATCCTCATATTGGTCATGCCAAATCAATCTGTCTCAATTTTAGTACGGCACAGAAGTTCGATGGGCTATGTAACCTGCGTTTTGACGATACTAATCCCGAAAAGGAAAGTGTCGAATTTGTCGAGGCTATGAAAGAAAATGTTCGTTGGCTGGGTTTCGACTGGCAGGATCGGGAATATTATGCTTCATCATATTTTGATCGCTTGTATGAACTCGCGGAGCAGTTGATTTCTGACGCCAAGGCTTACGTTTGCAGCCTGAGCGCAGAACAAGCAAGAGAATACCGCGGCACGCTGACCGAACCGGGTAAAAATAGCCCAGATCGCGATCGAAGTGTTAATGAAAACTTGGAGCTGTTTCGCCGAATGAAAGCAGGGGATTTTGCTGACGGAGAATACAGTTTGCGTGCCAAAATCGACATGGCATCTCCCAACATGAACATGCGTGACCCCGTGCTCTACCGCATTCGCCATCAGGCCCATCACCAGACTGGTCACAAGTGGTGTATATATCCAATGTATGATTATACCCACTGCATATCCGATGCGCTTGAAGGTATTACCCATTCGCTATGTACCCTGGAATTTGAAGATCATCGTCCTCTGTATGACTGGGTATTGAATCAACTAGACCTCCCTGTTCATCCTCAACAAATTGAATTTGCTCGGCTTAATATTAATTACACGGTCATGAGTAAGCGCAAGCTCAAGCAGCTCGTTGATGAAGCGCTGGTGGATGGCTGGGATGATCCGCGCATGCCAACTCTGGCGGGTATGCGCCGTCGAGGGTATACCCCAGTAGCAATACGGAATTTCTGTGATGCCATTGGCGTTACCCGTACCAATAGCATGGTCGACATGGCTATGCTTGAACATGCGCTGCGGGAAGATCTGGATCAGAATTCACCTAGAGCCATGGCAGTATTACGCCCGCTCAAAGTGGTCCTTACCGATTATCCCGAGGATAAGGTAGAAGCCCTGAAGCTGGCTTGTCACCCCAAGGATCCTGCGATGGGTGAGCGCGAGATTCCATTTCGCCGTGAGCTTTATATTGATCGTAATGACTTTGAAGAGTTGCCACCCCCAGGCTTCAAGCGACTGATTAGTGGTGGTGAAGTACGTCTTCGTGGCGCCTACGTTATAAAGTGTGAAAACCTGATTAAAGATGAGTCTGGGAATATCATCGAGCTACACTGTACACATGATGCAGCAACATTGGCTGCACGACCTGAGGGGCGAAAAGTGAAAGGAGTCATCCACTGGGTGCCGGCAGCAGATGCGATAGATGCTGAAATACGGTTGTATGATCGTCTCTTCACGCATGAAAATCCTGACAGTGCCGAGGGGGATTACCGCGACTTTATAAATCCCGACTGTAAACAGGTTCTTAGCGGCTGCAAGCTAGAACCCAGTTTGGGTACTGCAGCGCCAGAGGCGCGATTTCAGTTTGAACGCGAAGGTTACTTTGTGGCTGACCGCAAAGATCATTCGCAAGAGACCCCGGTGTTTAATTTGACGGTCGGTTTACGAGACACATGGGGTAAGGCCCAGCAGCAAAATAGCTAGGGACCACCTGTGCTGAAAATCTATAACACTCTAAGCCATAAAAAAGAAAGCTTCAAGCCTATGCATGAAGGCAAGGTTCGCATGTATGTCTGTGGCATCACGACCTATGATTATCTGCATATTGGTCATGCCCGCATGCTCGTCGCCTTTGATGTTATTTTGCGCTATCTGCGGGTTTCTGGGTATGAAGTGACTTACGTTCGCAACATCACCGATATTGATGACAAAATTATCAATCGTGCCAATGAAAATAATGAAGTATTTAGCGTACTCACCGAACGGTTTATTGCTTGCATGCACGAGGATGAGCAGGCCCTGAATATTGTGCCGCCAGATAGGGAGCCCCGAGCGACGCAACATATTGATGGAATCATTGAAATGGTTGCCACGCTGGTTGGAAAAGGCTTTGCCTATCCGGCCGATAATGGGGATGTGTACTATGCTGTTGCAAAATTTACTGGCTATGCAAAACTTTCACGTAAGAACCCGGATGAATTACTGGCCGGTGCCCGCATAGAAGTAGGTGAAAGCAAGCATGATCCACGTGATTTCGTTTTGTGGAAAAGAGCTAAAACCGGAGAGCCGGGTTGGGACTCACCCTGGGGTAAGGGTAGACCAGGATGGCATATTGAATGTTCGGCAATGTCGACTGCCTGCCTAGGCGCAAGCTTTGATATTCACGGAGGCGGCAGTGACTTGATTTTCCCTCATCATGATAATGAAATCGCCCAGTCAGAAGCTGCTACTGGCCAAACGTTTGTTCAGACCTGGATGCATAATGGTCCGGTGCGGGTGGATGATGAAAAGATGTCAAAATCACTAGGTAATTTTTTTACTGTACGTGAAGTCCTTAAAAAATATCCCACCGAAGTGCTCCGTTATTTCCTGCTGTCCTCTCATTACCGCAGCCCGATCAACTATTCTGAGGACAACCTACAAAGCGCCTATGCAGCACTTGAACGTTTTTACAATGCTTTAAAAGGACTGCAACGGAAGTTACCAGACGCTCCTGCAGATGAAAATTATACGCAGCGCTTCAATGCCGCGATGGATGATGATTTCAATACGCCCGAAGCCATCGGTGTGCTTTTTGAACTGGCACGTGACATCAACCGCCTTCGTGATAGCAATGAACAAGAAGCGCTGCGTCTTGCAGCCCTGCTGACGCAGCTCGGCGCCGTACTGGGAATTCTGCAGTCTGATGCTAAGAGTTTTTTGCGTCAGGGCAGTGAGGGTATTGATGCTGCCTATATTGATGACCTGATTGCACGGCGTAAAGGGGCACGTGCAGACAAAAACTGGGCAGAGGCCGATAAGATCCGTGATGAACTGGCAGCACTTAATGTAGTCCTTGAGGATAAGGATGGCCTGACTAGTTGGCGAATTGAAAGAAAGTAAGTTCACCTGCTGAAAATTACTTTAGAATGTAGTTCAGCAACTTTGATATTAAGCATTGCTAGCTTGTCTCTTGCTGAAAAGGGTATATTAGGCTAATTAGGAAGCCTGCTAAGATTGACGTGGCAGAGCCTCGCGAGTATTATGCCGCCTCTTTGCAAGAAGTCGATTTGAAGCACGATCGGGGTATAGCGCAGTCTGGTAGCGCGCCTGCTTTGGGAGCAGGATGTCGGGAG
>JAYQVM010000127.1:0-4612 GCA_038148435.1 Gammaproteobacteria bacterium
CTCCCACACCTACGCTCCCAGACGTCTTGCATAAAACTAAACAAACCCATCTCGGCGTCAATCAGTTCAGGGAGCTGCGTTATTCCACCCCATTGTGTCAGATACTGGCTGCAGGACTAGTAAACGCCAAGTCTGGCAGAGACATCATGACTGAAACTATCGAGCAGGCTGCTAGCCACGTTATCCATGACATGTCACGTTACCTCAACTTGCTTGGAACCATAGCCCAGATCACTCCTTTGCTGGGCCTTTTGGGGACTGTGCTTGGCATGATTAAGGTTTTTACCGAAATCATGACGCAAGGCACTGGTAATGCCAATGCTCTTGCTGGAGGTATTTCAGAAGCATTGATCACCACCGCTGCGGGTCTGACAGTTGCTATCCCGACTCTTTTGTTCTACCGATTTTTCCAGCGCCGTATTGATAGTCTGGTGGTTGAGTTGGAGCGTGAATCCATCAAGCTGGTTGATGCTTTACATACCAGCCGCAGTGTTGATTACAAAGTAGTCGATAATGATCAGGCCGCATGAAATTTGAACGGCAAAACATGGAAGAACTTAGCGTTAATATTATGCCTTTGATTGACGTTGTTTTTCTATTGCTAATTTTTTTCATGGTGACCACCACATTCACACGTGATAATAACCTTATGATTAATCTACCTGAAGCATCGGGTGAACCATTTGATATACTATCGGAGCAGGTTGAAATTCTGGTAGCACGTAACGGATCTTATTCGGTTAATGGCAGGGGGCTGGTTAACAACCAGATACAGACATTGATGGATGCTGTCCAGGAACTCTCTGGTGGCGATAATACCTTGCCCATTATTATTACTGCAGACGCCGAAACCTCCTACCAATCCGTTGTAACTGTGATGGATGCAGTAGCACAGCTGGGCTTCAGCCAACTCAATATCTTGACCCGAGAAGAGGCTGAAGACGATGAGTAGTAACCCTCCAGCCAAGGTGTCTCTTAAGGACTCTCTGGCACTATACCAGCGTTTATTGGCTTATCTTGTGCCTCTGTGGCCTGTAGCCATCATTACACTCGTTGGTTTCGGCATGTTTGCCTCTACCAATGCCTGGTTTGCCTATCTGACGGGCCAGCTGGTAGATGGCATCGAGGTGGCACGTGACATGAATCCCTTGCAACGCTTGCGTATTCCTTTCTCACTGGTGTTGCTGGCATGTGCCCGTGGTTTGGGAAGCTATTTGGGTGGCTACTCCATGGCTTACATTGCCAACTCGATAGTGCATCGAATTCGAACTCAACTGGTAGAGCGTTTCCTGCAGCTACCGATCAGTTTTTACGATCGTAGTGAAATTGGTAAGCTGATGTCCATTGTCACCTTTAATGTTCTACAGATTAGCTCTGCGGTTAGCGATGCTCTGAAGGTGCTGTTCCAGCAAGGGCTGACCGTCATCGGGCTACTGGCTTATATGTTCTACCAAAGTTGGCAACTGACGCTAATCTTCATGGCAGTCTCCCCTTTGATCATGCTGGTGGTGAACTATACTTCCAGACTATTTCGGATGTACAGTCACCGTATACAGTCTTCGATGGGGGATGTCACTCACATCATCTCGGAAACCATAAAGGGTATACGAGTGATTCGTAGTTTTCGAGCTGAAAAACAGTCCCTAAATAATTTTACAGCTGCCAGTGCACATAATCGCCAGCAAAGCCTTAAACTAGAGTCGGTCTCCAATATCAGCACACCAGTGGTGCAGATCGTGGTTACTATTGCGCTGGCTTTTCTGGTCTGGCTAACGCTGTCTCCTCAGGTTCTTAGCGATCTGTCTACTGGAGATCTGGCCTCACTGATCATAGCTGCTGGTATGTTATCGACGCCAATACGTCAGCTCACCCAAATCAATTCGACTATTCAGCGCGGTTTAGCCGCTGCCAGTTCCATCTTTGATCTGATGGACGAAGATACCGAAAAAGACTATGGGGGCCATGCCGCAGAGCGAGTGAAAGGCAAGGTCAGCTTTAAGAATCTGAGTTTTCGTTATACCCCACAGGGACCTGATGTGCTTAGTCATATCAACTTCGAGGTTATTCCTGGCCAGACCATTGCCATTGTTGGCAAATCCGGTAGTGGTAAGTCTACACTGGTCAATCTAATTCCTCGTTTCTACGAAATTCAACATGGCCTGATTCTGATTGACGACATGCCCAATACAGATTTTGAATTAGCCAATTTGCGACAACAGATTTCTCTGGTCTCACAGCAGGTAATCCTGTTCAACACTTCGGTACGCGACAATGTCGCTTATGGAGAATTGGCTGAAAAAAGTGAAACTGACATTATCGAAGCACTCGAAAATGCTCATGCCATGGATTTTATATCCCAGCTCCCTCAGGGGCTTGATACCCGGGTAGGTGATGATGCAAACCTATTATCCGGTGGGCAGCGCCAGCGTATCGCTATCGCCCGCGCCCTTTTGAAGGACGCCCCGATTCTAATTCTGGATGAAGCAACCTCTGCGCTGGACACCGAATCTGAACGATATATCCAGGCAGCCCTTGAGACACTCATGCAAGGTCGTACCACTTTTGTCATTGCACATCGCCTGTCTACTATTGAAAAGGCTGACCAGATTCTGGTCATGCAAGAAGGGGAGATTGTTGAGCAAGGTAGCCATAGCGAGTTGCTGTCGCTAAATCAGCACTACGCCAAATTGCATAAAAATCAGTTTGCCGATACATGAAGAAAATTGTCGACAGCTGGTACACAAAACAACCTATCGCCTGGTTAAAACCCCTCAGCCTACTATTTGGATTGCTCGGCAATATCCGCCGCAAATTCTATAGAAGTGCCAAAAGGAAAGTTTATCGCGCCAGTGTGCCGCTTATTGTTGTTGGCAATATAACCGTCGGTGGAACAGGCAAAACGCCATTGATCGTTTACCTTGCCAGACAACTTATAGCGCAGGGCTTTCGTCCAGGTATTGTAAGTCGTGGTTATGGTTCTAAAGCGCCTGATTATCCCTGTCATGTGAAAGCCGATACCCCAGTGACCTTCAGCGGTGATGAGGCCTTGTTGATTGCGCGTAATACTGAGTGTCCAGTAGTCATCGACGCGAATCGTGTTGAAGCGGTGAAAAGCCTTGAGCAACATTATGATTGTAACGTGATTCTCAGTGACGATGGCATGCAACATTACGCCATGGCGCGAGATATTGAAATCGCCGTAGTGGATAGCTGCAGGCTTTTCGGTAACGGTGAACTCCTGCCTGCAGGCCCCCTGCGAGAAAAGCCTGCTAGGCTTAATGAAGTGGACTTCATTATTTTTAATGGGGATTGCGATCTAATAAATCCGGTACCAACTTATACCATGAGACTCGAGCCGAGACATTTCTGTCATATACAAAGCGGAGATGTCTATACCATGGAGGGCATCAAGACTAAACTGGCAAAATCCAGTCTGCAGAACAACAATAATATGCCCCATAAGGTGCATGCCATAGCGGGTATTGGTAATCCGACACGTTTTTTCAGCTCTCTTTGTGATTGCGGTTTTGATATTATTACCCACATTTTTAGTGACCATCATGCCTACAGCGCTGATGATATTCGCTTTGATGATGGGCTGGAAGTTGTAATGACTGAAAAAGATGCGGTCAAGTGTGCAAGCTTTGCTCATGAAACCGACTGGTATCTGAGCGTTGAAGCAATTATTGATGGCGCTTTTATTGAACAGCTTGTAAGAAAGCTAAGGAACTTCAGTATTTAATCTAGGCCAAAATATTCATGAATAAAAAATTACTCTCGATTCTTGTATGCCCTCTTTGCAAAGGAAAAATAGACTATGATCTGGAAAAGCAGGAGCTAGTCTGCTATCTCGATAATCTGGCTTTTCCGGTTCGTGATGGTATTCCTGTCATGCTTGAAAATGAAGCTCGACAGCTCACCCTCGAGGAAAAAGAGAAAAGGTCGCGTTAATGTCCTTCATCGTTGTTATCCCTGCGCGATACCATTCTATGCGTCTTCCTGGTAAGCCTTTGCTAGAGCTAGGCGGAAAACCCATGATTCAGCATGTGTTTGAGCGCGCACTGCTCAGTGACGCCGAGCAAGTCTATGTGGCGACTGACAGCTCAGAGATTCAGTCAGTCTGCGAAGCTTTTGGGGCCCAGGTTATCATGACAGACCCCAAGCATGTATCCGGTTCTGACCGCATCGAAGAAGTAACCCGGATTCTGGGGTTACCCAACAGCGATATCGTTGTCAATGTGCAGGGTGATGAACCACTCATCCCACCCAGAGTGATCAATCAGGTTGCAGATAACCTGAAAGCCCAGAATGAGGCATCCTTATGCACACTCTATGCTGATATCGACAATTCCGAAGATATTAGCAACCCGAATGCGGTAAAAGTTGTCACTGATCAGCAGGGAATGGCGCTATATTTCTCTCGCGCCGCGGTGCCTTACCAACGTGATCCCGAGGGCATCATTGTTTATAAACGCCATGTCGGCTTATATGCTTACCGTGTTGGCGCTCTTCGTGATTTTGTAACTTGGCCAGTAGGCGAACTGGAGCAATACGAAAAACTTGAACAGCTTCGATTTATCGAAAACGGTATAAAAATACATCTCGATAAATG
>JAYQVM010000128.1:0-4557 GCA_038148435.1 Gammaproteobacteria bacterium
TCAGAATAATTCGCGGGAAATAAAGTTCTCACGGATGATCCATACCTCTGTTATGCACGAGTGTCGCACTATTTTAAAAGCCAATATGCTGCCGAAGACGGTATTGCAAAATTAGCGATTGTTCATCCCACCGTCAAACTCGGTAAGGATGTAAGCATCGGGCCCAATACCATTATTGAGAAGAATGTTACTCTTGCTGATGGTGTCACTATTGGTGCCAACTGCAGTATCGGGCAGGGAACAGCTATCGGCCAGGGATCAAGAATACACAACCTTGTTACTATCGCGCATGAAGTAAGTATTGGGAAAAGAGTAACTATCTTTACTGGTGCGGTAATAGGAACTGATGGTTTTGGTTTTGCCAGATCCAAAGGTGTCTATCATAAAATTGCCCAGCTAGGCTCTGTCAAAATCGGTGATGAGGTGGAAATCGGTGCCAATACCTGTATTGATCGAGGCGCACTCGATGATACGGTGATTGGTAATGGTGTCAAAATCGATAACCAGGTACAGATAGCGCATAATGTCCAAGTTGGGGATAATACTGTCATCTGTGGATGTAGTGCTGTTGCGGGCAGTACCACCATTGGTCGTAATTGCGTGATTGCTGGTGGCGTGGGCATTATCAATCATATCGAGATTGTTGATAATGTCACTGTTACCGCTATGTCTCTCGTCAATAAATCTATAATGAAAGCGGGCAGTTATTCTTCCGGTACTGGGCTTTCCGAGACCCCAGAATGGAAAAAGAATATTGTGCGTTTTAGGCAACTGGACAGTATGGCAAAGACGCTGAAAAAGTATTTTGGAAAATAATAGTTACAGAATTGAATGTCGGGTAAACAAAGTATGATGCGTATCGATGAAATAAAAGATTACTTACCTCAGCGTTATCCTTTTTTAATGGTAGATCGAGTGCTGAATATAGAGCTTAATAAATCTATCAAGGCCTATAAGAATGTCACAACTAATGAAGAGTTTTTCTTGGGGCACTTTCCACACAAGCCTATCATGCCGGGTGTGATGATTATCGAGGCGCTGGCACAGGCTGCCGGCGTGCTTGGGTTCAAGAGTCAGGAAAAGAAACCGCGTGATGGTTATCTTTATTATTTTGTCGGTGCAGACCAGGTACGCTTTAAAAAGCCGGTTGTCCCTGGAGACCAACTCGTGCTTGAAGCTGAGATACTCACGGTTCGTCGCGGTATCTATAAATTTAAATGTAGAGCCTCGGTCGATGATGAGCTAGCATGTGAAGCAGTCATACTCTGTGCTGAAAGGCAAGAAAAGTAAACCAGGTGATCTTATGGGTCCCAATGAACCTCTAATTGATCCTTCCGCCAAGATTGGTAAAAACGTAGAAATTGGACCCTGGTCAATTATCGGGCCAGGTGTTGAGATTGGGGACAGCTGCCGGATTGCTTCACATGTCGTAATAAGAAGCCATACTAGGCTAGGAAAGAACAACCAGATATTTCAGTTTGCCTCACTTGGTGAAGACCCTTCAGATCTAAAATACAAGGGAGAGGAGACCTATCTAGAGTTGGGTGATAACAATGTCATCCGTGAAGGTGCTACACTCCACCGAGGTACTGGTGTTGGCGGTGGTGTCACCAGAATTGGTTCCAATAATCTTTTCATGCCATATACTCATGTCGCACATGACTGCATAGTGGGCAATCATGTCATTTTTTCCAATAATGCTGCAGTCAGTGGACATGTTGAAGTCGGTGACTGGGCTATTTTAGCAGGTTATGCCGGTGTCTATCAGTACCTCAAAATTGGCTCTCATAGTTTTGTCGGCGGACTGACACACGTCAATATGGATGTCCCCGCTTATGTGATTGTGAATGGCAATCCGCCGGCAGCACGAGGCATAAACAGCACTGGCCTTGAACGTCGTGGTTTTAAAAAAGACCTCATCAGAACTCTTCGCCAGGCCTATAAAATTCTTTACCGTGATGGTAAAACAACGGAACAGGCACTTGGTGAGATTACACAGTTTATAAGCGATTTTCCCGAGGTACAGGTCCTGATTGATTCTGTGCGCTCATCCACCAAGGGTATTACCCGTTAAATACCAATGAATAAAATCCTGCGAATCGGAATATTGGCCGGAGAAAGTTCCGGAGATATTCTAGGAGCGGGCTTGATGTCGGCGATTAAACGACAGCATCCCGCTGTTCGATTCGAAGGCATCGGCGGTGAACTCATGACAGAGCAGGGCCTGGATTCGATGGTGCCTATGGAGCGCCTGTCGGTAATGGGGCTGATTGAGCCTCTCAAGCGGCTTGGTGAATTACTGCGTATCCGCAAACGGGTCCTGCAACATTTCCTGAGTAATCCTCCAGCGTTATTTATTGGCATCGATTCTCCTGACTTCAATCTTGGATTGGAACAACAACTCAAGGCAGCGGGCATTAAGACTGTACATTATGTCAGCCCTTCTGTCTGGGCTTGGCGGCAGAAGCGTGTCAAAAAAATCAAAAAGGCGGTAGATCTGATTTTGACTCTGTTTCCTTTTGAGGCCAAATTTTATCAGGCACATGGCATAGCCGTGCTGTTCGTTGGGCATCCATTAGCGGATATAATTCCAATGCATAGCGATTCAGCTGAAGCTCGCCAGCTATTGGGCTTGCCTACGGATAAGACTCTCCTGGCTATGCTACCCGGCAGTCGTTCTTCGGAGGTCTCCCGGCTGGCACCTGAGTTTCTTGCTTGTGCTGAGCGCTGTCAAAAAAAATGGCCTAATATGCAGTTTGCCATTCCCTGTGCCAATGCTGAGCGCTACCAGGAACTCGATGCGCTACTCAAGACTAATTTTCCATCCCTTCCTGTGAAGCTATTTCAGGGTCACTCACGACAAGTTGTGGCTGCAGCTGACTGCCTTCTGATTGCATCGGGAACTGCGACACTTGAAGCGCTGCTGCTGAAGAAACCAATGATTGTCTGCTACAAAATGGCGTCACTATCCTTTGCAGTTATTTCCAGGATGTTAAAAGTGCCCTACTTCTCCCTGCCTAATCTGCTGGCTGGTAAGAAGCTAGTTGCCGAAAAGGTTCAGGAGGATGTCGACGGAGACAGTTTATATCGGGATCTCAAAAAATTGCTGGAAAACAGGGAGGCTCAGGAAAGTCTGAATCAGGAATTTAAACAGATTCATCAGCAGCTCCAGCAATCAGCTAATGAAAAGGCAGCACAGGCTGTGCTGGAGTTGATTCATGCGATATGAGGCGCTCAAATTCTGCGAGCCTGATGAGGCTTTGATGGAAGACATAGCCGGTGTAGATGAAGCGGGTAGGGGGCCGCTAGCCGGAAATGTCGTTGCTGCGGCGGTTATTCTAGATCCTAGGCGAATTCCAGCAGGCCTCAATGACTCAAAAAAACTAAGTGCTGCCAGACGAGAGTCTCTCTGTGAGGAGATTCAGCAGCGGGCTCTGAGTTTTTCGGTCGCAGAAGCCAGTGTCGAGGAAATAGATCGCCTTAATATCCTCCAGGCATCCCTGTTAGCAATGCGCAGGGCAATTCAGGACCTTTCACGCATGCCAGCTTTTGTCTATGTCGACGGCAATTGCTGCCCGGACTGGGAATATGCATCCCGGGCTCTAGTCAAAGGAGATAACCGTATACTCTGCATTGCTGCTGCTTCCATTCTGGCCAAGGTCTACCGTGATAAATCCCTGCTTGAGTTGCACAAGCAGTACCCGCAATATGGTTTCGACCGACACAAGGGATACCCGACCCCTGAGCATCTAGAAGCTTTGCAGGAATTCGGGGTGACAGCAGTTCATAGGCGTTCCTATGCGCCGGTTCGTGCCGTGTTAAATTTGAAATGAGCTTGTCAGCTTTTCAGGAATATCGTTACACTTGCTCTATGAGTGTTTACTGCACCCGCTATGACTGAGTCGACATCATTTATCCACCTCAAGGTTCATTCTGAATATTCCGTGGTAGATGGTCTGATTCGAATTCCCGAGCTCATTAATAGAACCGTAGAACTGAGACAGCCAGCGGTCGCTCTGACTGATCTGGCCAATTTCTATGCTCTGATCAAATTCTATAGCGGGGCGATCAGTAAAGGTGTCAAACCCATCTGCGGCTGCGATCTGCGCGTTTGTGATACGGATAACAGTGATAGCGCAGCACCCCTAACTTTTTTAATAAAAAATATTAATGGATATCATAATCTTATAACGCTTATATCGAAATCATATCAAGAAGGTCAGCGGCGTGGTCAGATACTCACTCAACGGAAATGGATCGAATCTCACCATGAAGGACTGATTGTACTGTCAGGAGGAAGGGAAGGTTCCATCGGTCAGGCTCTGCTCAAGCATGATGAAATGCAGGCAAAAGCTGAACTTAGCTACTGGATGAAGCTTTTCCCCGACAGTTTCTATCTTGAGCTGCAAAGGACTGATCGTCCGGGTGAGGAGCACTATATCCATCAGGCGGTTGATTTAAGTAGTCAGTTTGAATGCCCGGTAGTCGCCAGTAATGATGTTAGATTCCTGCGTGAGGAAGAGTTCGAGGCCCATGAAGCCCGTGTCTGCATCAATG
>JAYQVM010000129.1:0-4534 GCA_038148435.1 Gammaproteobacteria bacterium
CACAGCCGATGAAAATGCTTCTGTGACTCTGGGTGGAGTCAGTATTCCTCACACGCATCGACTGCTGGCCCATTCGGATGGCGATGTACTGACGCATGCGCTGTGCGATGCCCTGCTGGGAGCACTGGCTCTGGGTGATATCGGGCAGCATTTCCCGGATAGCGATGCGCGTTATAAGGACATCAACAGTCTGCAACTGCTCAGTGAGGTCTATGGCATGCTAAAAAAAAGCGGCTGGTCTCTGCAAAATGCCGACATCACGCTGATCGCAGAAAAACCCAAACTGGCCGATTATCGGGAGGTGATTCGGCAATCACTGGCGGATTGCCTGCAACTGCCTCTGAACACCATTTCTGTGAAGGCTACCACCAGTGAAGGGCTCGGCTTTACCGGTCGTGGAGAAGGCATTGCCGTACAGGCACAGGTTTTGATCCAGGATGTTGCATGAACGCATTGGAACACTGCGCCTATGCCTATGGTAGACCGAGCATCAGCGCGTTCTATAAAACCCAACCCGCCGATTTTGAGGTTCATGAAGAGCTCAGCTTTGCGCCTGAGGGCAAGGGTGAGCACCTGTATCTGCATATTGAGAAATCAGGCTTGAGTACGCAGGAAGTACAGCAACAGCTGATGCGTTTCTTCAAACGCCCTGGTGTTGATGTGTCCTTCTCAGGCATGAAAGACAAGCAGGCGCTAACCCGACAGTGGTTCAGTGTTCGATTGCCAAATAGTGGATCAAAGTCCATTGAGGACCTAAACCATCCCCAGCTCAGGGTGCTGGAATCAGTCCTGAATACTCGCAAGCTGAAACGCGGCTCCCACCGCTGCAATCATTTCAGGCTCATCTTGCGCAAGCTCAGCAAGCACCCAGATGCTCTGCAAGAAAAGCTGCAACAGATTCGTGAAAACGGCGTGCCCAATTATTTTGGTGAACAGCGCTTCGGTTGGCAGGGCAGTAATATATCGTCAGCCCTGGCTTATTTTGCCGGGGACTTGCCGGTAAAAAGCCCGTACAAGCGTGGCCTGTATTTATCGGCGGCACGCGCAACGCTGTTTAATCAGGTGCTGTCGCAGCGGGTCGAACAAAATAACTGGCAGCGCTATCTGGATGGGGATGTCATGCAGCTAAACGGATCGATGGCGACCTTTATGGCCGATTCGGACGACCCGCAGTTGTCTCAGCGTATAGCGGAATACGATATACATCCGACCGGCCCCTTATGGGGGAAAGGAGACCTACAGAGCTGTGGGCAATGTGCCGAACTGGAGAACAAGGTCGCTCTGGAAAACCCCCGCCTGAAGGATGGCTTGGAGCAGGCTGGCCTTGCCATGCAGCGACGTGCGCTGCGCAGCAACGTCAGCAATCTCAGATCGCGTCAGCTCAATGAGGATGAGCTGGAGCTGACATTCACACTCAACCGCGGGGCCTATGCTACCGTATTGCTTCGCGAGCTGGTTATCCTGCTCGAGGACAAACAAGAACAATTCGAAAGACAAGACAATGAGACAGCAGAACGTGAATACGATTGAGCATCAAGGCATCGGTATGACCTCCCTGCGCACGCGGGAGCGATTGGTGCAGCGACTGATAGAGCAGGGTATCCAGCAGATTGCCGTGTTGGAGGCGATACGTACCATGCCGCGTCACCTGTTTATCGAAGAAGCCCTTTCCCATCGGGCCTATGAAGATGTGTCCTTGCCCATTGGATTCAATCAGACCATTTCCCAGCCATTTGTGGTTGCACGCATGACCGAAATTGTTCTCAGTTCGCTAGCCACCGAGCAGGCCAACGTGCTGGAAATCGGCACCGGCTGTGGTTACCAGACGGCGATTCTGGCGAAACTGGTCAAGCGGGTGTACAGCATTGAACGTATCAATCCCTTGCTGCAAAAAACCAAGGAAAGACTGCATCGCCTGGGGATAAAAAATATCCAGCTCAAATGTGCGGATGGGCATTATGGTTGGCCACAACATGCCCCTTTTGACGCCATTATCACCACGGCGGCAGCCAGTGAAGTACCCAAAGCGCTGATCGAGCAGCTTGCAGAAGGCGGCGTGATTGTTATTCCGGTGGGCTCATCCTCACGCCAGGAGTTACAGGTCTGTCGCAAAGTGCAAGGGCAGATCGAGGTTGAAAATGTGCTGCCGGTGATGTTTGTCCCTCTGCTGGAAGGCGTGGAGCGTTGGTAATGGCCGAGCAGCTTGTTTCAAACAACTCGTCCAGGCTGCTGCTTTTTTTGAAGGGCATGGCAATGGGCGCAGCAGATACCGTGCCGGGGGTATCTGGCGGCACAATTGCATTCGTCTGCGACATTTACCAAGAACTGATTCTATCCATTCAACGCTGTAATCTTGAGGCGCTGGGAATTTTATTCAGACAGGGCCTGAAGCCCGCATGGGCCCATATCAATGGTAGCTTTTTAATGACACTCTTACTGGGCATTCTGTCATCGGCGCTTTTGCTGGCCAATATGGTCAGTTATTTGCTGGCCAATTATAACTATCAGGTAATGGGATTTTTTATCGGGCTCATTCTTGCGTCCAGCCTGTTTCTGCGACGACAAGTGACGGTCTGGGATCCAGGAAAGCTGAGTTTACTGCTTGTTGGCATCTTGCTGGCCGTACTGATTAACCTGCTGCCACAAAGTACGGAAAAATCGGCAGCCTGGTTTGTTTTTTTCAGTGGTGCCATAGCCATCTGCGCCATGATTCTGCCGGGTATATCCGGGGCATTTATTCTGGTGTTAATGGGCTCCTACGAAACCGTATTAGCGGCCTTGAGTGATCTGGATTTTGCGCTGCTGTTTTTGTTTGCTGCCGGCTGTGTAGTTGGTCTGATTTCTTTTTCCAATTTGTTGGCCTATTTACTGAAAAATTTTCATGAAAAAACCATGGCGTTTTTACTGGGTACTCTGATTGGATCGCTTTATGGCATCTGGCCTTGGCAAGTGCTGGGCGAAGAGACCAATACAAGTGTCTGGACGCTTTTTGCCGTTCTGATTATGATGGGTTTTGCTTTGGTTTATTCTCTAGAGCTGCTGGGAAAGCGGTCAAGATAATCTCAGGACAAACCATGGGACATTCTAAATTGCCAGTATCGCTTAACAATTGGTTACTTTTAATAATAGCATTACTAGTTCTCAGTGGCTGCCAGAGTGAGAATAATTATCGTGCACCTGTTTCTGAAATTGGCCAGCCCGCGCTTGCCGTACCGCGTAGCACCGTTAATCTTGGCGGTGGCCCCAGTCATCGGGTCAATGAAGGTGAAACACTTTATGCCATTGCCTGGATGTATGACCTCAATTTCAGTGCGCTAGCCCAGGCGAATAATATTGCTCAACCCTATGTCATTTTCCCCGGCCAGGAACTGAGTCTGGATGTCGATCAGGTGGCAATTTTACCTACACAGGAAAGGATATCTTCGAGTAGTACTAATACGACGGTTAACCAAAATAGCATCGGGAATGCGCAAAGCCGGGCTGCAGGGTCTGCAAACCCTTTGTTGCGCTGGGTCTGGCCCGCCAACGGACGAGTTATCAGTAATTTTTCATCCAGCGATACAGCTAAGGGTATCGATATTGTTGGGACCGCCGGTGATCCGATTTATGCAGCAGAAGCGGGTGAGGTGGTCTATGCCGGTAATGCGCTTTTACGTTACGGTGAGCTAATTATCATAAAGCATAATGACCAGTTCCTAAGTGCCTATGCACACAACGATAGATTGTATGTGTCAGAAGGTGATCATGTTACTCGCGGACAAGAAATTGCCGGCTTAGGATCCACCGGTATCGATCGAGAAATGTTGCATTTTGAAATCAGACTGGCCGGTCAGCCTGTCGATCCGGCTGCCTATTTGCCGCCCCGATAAATTTAACTAACGTTCTAGAAATTCGCGTTTGTTCGGTTTGTCTGCCCATTCCTCGGCGTCTGGAAGCGGTTCCTTCATTTCTGTCAGATTAGGCCACTGCTCGCTAAGTTCTGAATTAAGTTCAAGAAATTCAGCCTGATCTTCGGGCAACTCATCTTCTGCATAGATGGCATCTACCGGGCACTCAGGTTCACATAGTGCGCAGTCAATGCATTCATCAGGGTTGATGACCAGCATGTTCGGGCCTTCATAGAAGCAGTCGACAGGGCACACTTCAACACAATCAGTATGTTTGCAACGAATACAGTTTTCACCAACTACAAAGGTCATGCTCAATCTCCTTAATGCAATTCAGGCGACGATTTTATCAGTAATTAAGAGTCGCGTACCAGTTTAATGAGGGCATAGAGTAGCTCATGAGCCTGTCGAGGGCTCAAGTCATCCGGATTGATCTCGAGCAGTTTATCGACAGCCGGGTGAGGTTTGGTAGCGCTGAACAAATCGACCTGATGAGCGTCGGGCTCACTGTGTTTGTAGGCTTCGTTTTCCAGTTGTCGCAGTTTGCTGCGAGCCTGTTCGAGAACCGGCTTGGGTATACCGGCCAGCTGTGCGACCTGTAGGCCATAACTCTGGTTGGCCGGGCCATCCTCCACGCTGTGTAAAAA
>JAYQVM010000130.1:0-4373 GCA_038148435.1 Gammaproteobacteria bacterium
GCAGCACCCAGTTTGAAGGCTGAACCAGGATCTGGTGCTTTACCTGTTCCACCCAGGCCGCTTTCGCCGCCAAACTTGCCAGTGCCACCCAGTCCGCTGCCACCATCGCTGCCAGGACCAGTCAGAAATAAATTAACTGCAAACGCCAGACATAGAACGGCAAGCAGAATGGCGAGATAGTTATGGTTCTCCACCAGTTCAGTTGTTTTTACTACTATACCGGTCTTTGTCTTGGTCATTTCACAATTTTATCGTGGTTATTTACTGATTTCTTTACTTTTTTGGGTAAAAACCTGTCAAAGTTGACTGTGATGTCAACTCTCTTCCTCAGAGTTAGCCTTATCACCTTCAACAGCGTAATCAGTGTTGTAGTTGAAAATGCCGAAATTCATCCTGTAGCGGGCATTCAAGCCCCCTTTATCTGATGTCTGCAGCGCGAGTGCCTTTTCGTTCATTTTTATGAGCGCGTCCATGCCGAGGTTGTCGGCCAGGACATTAAGCTCCTGAATAGAGGACTCACTTAGCTCATCATAGTAAACGCTTCTGTCGAAAAAAGGAGGCTGCTCGCCGCTTAAATTGTGAACTCCAGCACAAAGGTGGTCCTGTATATTTTTACCGAAGAAGTAGAGTTTTTCTTCTTGCCCGCGGTTTGGTGTGAATGCCTTGGTCTTGAGGATGACATTGTGGTCGGGATCCAGTTCCACCATGTCCAGGCGCATCAGTTCATCAAGCACGACACGGGGTCTGATATCTCCCTTGGCGATATTGGCCACGAGCCCTTCGAAGGAATTCATGCTGAATTCATCATCATCCTGCAAAGGGAGTGTCTTGGGGCTGCCATCTTCATTGAGAAGACTTTTATCACCAACCCATCGGGATATGAGTTGGGCGCCGATAGAGATATTGGCAGGGCGCTCTGCGGGATTTTCCTGTTCAGAGCGAAGGCGTTTAACGTCTTTTCGGTGGACCCCTGTCAACAGGTTAATTCGGCTGTCAGTCTGTTTCTTGCCTTCTACGATAAAATTCTTTTCTGCTACGTCAACATATGTAGATTTCAGGAGATTAATGAGGTGGGGGTAGGTAATCTGGTTGGCAATAAGAAACTTCACCAGCGGTCTCATTATTTTCCTGACCGCCGCAACAACGACGGTATTGCCTTGTTCAATTCCAGAATTTTCTTGCATGCTGACGAGTATAATACCTAGAGGGAAAAAATCCCACGATTTTTAACCTGGCTGATTTCAGCCGTTAATCGGTGAGGCCAGGTAAATACTATACCCAGTGCTATACTGCATTGCTTTTTGCTGATCTCAAATGGCTTTTTGCTCTTTTTCAGAACCCGGTAGCAATGTTTGAACAATATTTAAATTTAGTCCTGAGAAGGCCATTTTGGGTCCTTGCGGTTCTTATTATGATGGTGAGCGCCCTTGGCTGGAATTTGCAGTATTTCCGTATGGATGCTTCTGCCGATTCACTGGTAGTAGAGGGTGATGCTGACCTTGGATTCTCACGTGAAATTAATGAGCGCTACGGCACTGGGGATTTTGTATTTGTCACCTTTGACCCGGATGGAGAATTATTTACGGCAGCGGCCATCGCCAACCTCAGGGCACTCAAGTCTGACCTTGAAGCGGTGCAAGGCATTAAATCTGTCGACAGCATCTTTGATGTGCCACTCTTCAAGGTGGCCAATGTAGGCCTTAGCGAGATTGCGGACAATATTCTGACCCTGGATTCGCCAGGAGTTGATCTGGGTGATGCTCGTGAAGACTTGATGAGCAATGCCGCCTACAGGGATGTCCTGATCAGTGCCGATGGTGAAACGACAGCCCTGATTGCGAATTTTCGATCCGACGATACCTTGGGCGATCTGCTCGATGAACGGACCCGCCTGAGAGAGCTTGCTCGCAACGGGCCACTTTCTAAGAATGACAGAATTGCCCTGGACTTAGTGGAAGCGGATTATACGAATGCGCGTGTAGCAGCAGCGCAGCAGCTGCATGCGGACATCACCAGTATCAGGGTAGTGCTTGATGATTACCGCGATGAGGCCGCCATCTATCTGGGTGGTGTCCCAATGATTGCTGACGACCTGATTACTTTTGTACGCAATGACCTTGTCACCTTTGGGTCGGCAATTCTCGTTTTTATTATCGTCGCGCTAGCCTACCTGTTCAGAAAAACCCGCTATGTGCTGATTCCATTGCTATGTGGGATTACCATCGCCATCTCGGTTATGGGACTGCTTGGCCTGGCAGACTGGCCGGTTACCGTTATTTCCTCAAATTTCATCTCTCTTCTTCTCATCATTACTGTTTCCCTGACTGTGCACCTGATCGTCAGGTACAGGGAACTTGAAGCCGAGGGGGCAGCACAAAGCCATCGGGAAAGGCTGGAAATGACTCTTAGGAGTATGGCAAAACCATGCGCCTACACAAGCCTGACGACTATTGTTGCTTTTGGATCATTCGTGGTCAGTGATATGCAGCCGATCATAGATTTTGGCTGTATGATGGTGATAGGGGTTTGTTTTACCTTCTGCCTGACATTCCTGCTTTTTCCGGCCATTCTGGGATTACTCCCCGAAAATTTATCGAATACTGGCAGCAAGAGTATAGACATCACTCCAGCTATCGGTCGGTTTACCAACAACAATGGCTTGCTAATTGGCGTTGTTGCTCTTGCGCTTGCGATTTTTGCCGGGCTAGGGGTCAGCAAGCTGAAAGTTGAAAACAGCTTTATAGACTACTTTGACGAAAATACTGACATCTACCAGGGGATGGTGGCCATAGACCAGAACATGGGTGGCACCACACCGCTTGATGTGATCATCGATATGAGTCCACCCAATCCTTTTGATGCCGTAGAGGATCCCTTTGAAACTGATTTCTATGATGGCGATGACTACTACGATGATTTTGATGAGTTTGAAGAAGAGGATGAAGATGCTTACTGGTTTACCAGTGACAAAATGGCTGAGCTGGTAGAAATACAGGACTACCTGGAGAGTCTTCCCGAAACCGGCAAGGTACTGTCGCTGGCCACTCTTTTGGGGATAGCCTATGAGCTGAATGAGGGTGAGACACTCAACGATATTGAGCTGGCTGTGCTCTACAACCGGATTCCGGAGGAGTATAAGGACACCCTCTTGAAACCGTACGTGTCTGTTGCTGATGACCAGGTACGGTATTCCATTCGCGTCCTTGAGACTTCTCCTGACCTGGTCAGGGTTGAACTGCTTGAAACCATTCGCCAGGGACTAATATCCAATTTCGGTCTCGCCGATGAGCAAATTCACTTAACCGGTATGCTGGTCCTTTACAACAACATGCTGCAGAGCCTGTTTGAATCGCAGATACTCACGCTGGGCCTGGTACTCCTGGTCATCATGCTGATGTTCCTGGTGCTGTTCCGATCATTGAAACTTGCCATTATCGGCATCATCCCCAACATCCTGGCGGCCATGTCTGTCCTTGGCTTGATGGGTTGGCTGGGCATCCCTCTGGATATGATGACCATTACCATTGCGGCTATTTCAGTAGGTATTGGGGTAGATAACACTATCCATTACATGCACCGCTTTAAAACCAGTTACCCAGAGTTCAACAATTACTGCAACACGATTGTCTACTGTCACGGCAGTATCGGTAAAGCAATGTATTACACCGGCTTTACCATCGTGGCGGGCTTCTCCATTCTGGTGCTGTCTAATTTCATACCGACTATTTATTTTGGACTTCTGACCAGCCTTGCCATGTGCCTGGCCTTAGCCGGCGCACTGACATTACTGCCGCAGCTGCTGATTATATTCCGACCACTGGGTCCCGAAGCAGAATAAGACCACCATGCACTGTAAATATATCCAGGATAGGGGTTTATTGAGTTAGACCGGAAGGAGAGAGGAAATTGGTCTCCGTTAGCCTGAGGCGATTGTCCTTATATTATTGTTCTTATTATTGAATGCCTGTGGTCAGCATTTGGTTATTCACCTCAGACTAACGGGTATCAAAAAGTCTAGTCATCTCAACCTGCCGGCAATACAACGCAACATCCATGCCAGAACAACCCCCTGGTGATTAAGACTTAATTTCGTAGGTGGTTTTGCAAAGGTTTTAAAAACAATGATTTAGTGCGTTTTATTCGGTTATGCGGAGCTATTTTATTTATTTAATACAATAAGATAAAAAGCAAACTTAAAGTGATAAAATGGTTAAATTTTGAGCGTAAACTGACCCTAAAATGTCACTTACGTAAAGATTGGGTTAAAAAATCTTTTGCGTGTTAAGTACTTACAAAAAATAAAAATAATATTTTTTTTTTGGGACCAGATGGTCAAAAATTTCCTTACTTGGCCTCAAAATTCGATCTTTAAA
>JAYQVM010000131.1:0-4360 GCA_038148435.1 Gammaproteobacteria bacterium
GGGTGTGTTGAATATTCGGCGCTTTGGTGGTTATGAAATTACTCTGGCCGTGGCCTAAATAAGGTACATAAATCATGAGAGAAGCTCAGGCGAAAAATATCTATTTAAAAAACTATCAGGAACCGGATTTCCTGATTGATAAAACCTACCTGGATGTGCGTCTTTTTGATAGTGAAACGTATATTTTTAGTCGCTTGAAGCTTAGAAGAAATCCCAAATCAACGCATAAAAATGCCGCCTTGTTTTTGCATGGACAGGAACTCGAATTACTCAGTCTGAGCCTGAATGGGGAGCGTTTGTCTGCTGAGCACTATGCCGTTAATGATGAAGGACTCATGGTCTCCAATGTGCCTGATAGTTTCGAGCTCGAAAGTGAGGTAAGAATTTTTCCTCAACGCAACACCAGCCTTGAAGGTTTATACAAATCCAGTAATAAATTTTGCACGCAATGCGAAGCTGAGGGTTTTAGAAAAATCACCTGGTACCTGGATAGGCCGGATGTGTTGTCCAGCTTTAGTACGCGTATCGAGGCCGATAGGCAGAAATATCCGGTGCTCTTGTCCAACGGTAACCTGATTGATAGTGGCGACTGTCCTGATGCCAATAAAGCTGGCAGGCATTGGGTTGTATGGGAGGATCCGTTCAAAAAACCGTCCTACCTATTTGCTCTGGTAGCCGGGGATTTGCAAGCTGTCGAAGATACTTTCATTACCCTTTCAGGACGTGAAGTAAAGCTGCAGATATTTGTCGAGAAAAAAGATCTAGATAAGTGTGATTTTGCCATGCGCTCGTTGAAGAAGGCTATGACTTGGGATGAAAAGGTATACGGGCGAGAATATGATCTGGATATCTTTATGATTGTGGCGGTTGATGACTTCAACATGGGTGCCATGGAAAACAAGGGGCTGAACATTTTCAATTCATCCTGCGTGCTGGCTAAAGCAGAAACTTCAACCGATTTTTCCTTCCAGAAAATTGAAGCAATTGTGGCGCATGAATATTTCCACAACTGGTCTGGCAACCGGGTTACCTGTCGAGACTGGTTTCAGTTAAGCCTTAAAGAAGGATTCACGGTCTATCGAGATGCTGAGTTTTCTGCTGATGTGGGTTCGCGTGCGGTAAAACGTATTGATGATGTGAATTTTCTGCGCACAGTTCAGTTTGCAGAAGATGCGGGTCCCATGGCGCATTCGGTAAGACCGGAATCCTACATGGAAATTTCCAATTTCTATACGGTTACCATTTACGAAAAAGGGGCCGAAGTGGTTAGGATGCTAGCAAATCTGTTGGGACCGGATAATTTCAGGCAGGGTACCGATCTGTATTTCGATAGTTATGATGGCATGGCGGTTACCACGGAAGATTTTGTTGCCTGCATGGAGCAGGTCAGCGGCCTGGATCTTACCCAGTTTCGTCGCTGGTATACCCAGGCAGGCACACCACACCTGAAGGTCTCGGCTTCCTATGATGCTGACGGTAAGACCTATACCTTGCGAATAGAGCAAAGCTGTCCACCAACGCCGGGTCAGCCTCAAAAAGAAGCATTTTATATTCCCTTTGCGATGGCCTTGCTCGATGCCAAGGGAAAGGAAATACCCTTGTTTCTAGAGGGGGCCGAGTTGCCAGAACTACATCCTATCGGGCTTAGCACTGTCCTGACACTCAAAGACCGCGTCAATACCTTTGTATTTACTAATATCAGCGAAAAACCGATACCTTCTTTGTTACGCAGTTTTTCGGCGCCGGTAAAGATGAGTATGGAATATACACTTGAGGAGCTCATGTTCCTTATGAGTCATGACAGTGACGGCTTTGTCCGCTGGGAGTCTTCCCAGCAACTCTACCTACAGATTATTCATGATTGCATGCAACATCGTATAGAAGGCAAGAATCCGCAAGTAGATAAGCAGCTGTTACAGGCAATGGAGAGAGTCCTTAAGACTGCATTGCAAGATCATGGTATAGACAGGGCCATGATTTCCCGCTTGCTGCTGCTGCCTTCTGAAGCCTATATCGGCGAACTGACCAGTGAGATTGACGTGGATGGTATACATGAGACTCGGGAGCATGTCCGGCAGCATATTGCCTTATCACTAGAAAAACCGCTGGCCGAACTATTTCAGTTGATGCAGGATGAGGGACCTTATCGGGTAGAATCATCAGATATCGCCAGACGTGCATTAAAAAATACCGTGCTCAATTATCTGGTTTTGCTGAGCGATGAATGGCTGGAGGTGGCCTACCTACAATATCAAACAGCAAATAACATGACCGACCAGAGCGCCGGCCTGCGTGCCTTGCTTGCCGGGAAATCCGAAAAAGCACTGGCACTGAAGGAATCAGCCTATGCTGAATTTTACCAAAGATGGCAGCATGAACCGTTAGTGATCGAGCAATGGCTGAGTATGCAGGCGGGTGTTTCTGAAAAAGAAAATCTTTCGGAGGTTATATTGTTGACGCAGCATGAGAGTTTCGACATCAAAAATCCCAATAAAGTTCGCTCGGTGATTGGTTCTTTTTCTCATCAGAACATCGTTGGCTTTCATCACGAGTCAGGATCCGGTTACCGCTTTCTCAGTGACAAGGTGATTGAGCTTAATCGGATCAACCCACAGATTGCAGCGCGTCTTTTGACGCCATTGACCCAATGGCACAAACATCAGGCGAATCGTCAGAGCCTGATGAAGAGTGAGTTAGAGAGAATTAGTCGAGAAAAGAAACTTTCCAGCGATGTTTACGAGGTTGTATCTAAAAGTATGCAGCAAACGGATTCAAGCTAGCTAAAGGTTCTGTAATCTGACCTGTTGCAAATTGGACTTTAGTTATTTCGTCATTATATTAAAGCAGCCGCTGCCCAACCGTTATGAGTAATAAATAAAAACAGATTATCAGGTTGAATATTTTGTCGTCATTGACGAAAAAAAGAGTCTTCCGGCAGTCTTACATAACATGGCTGTTCAACAACCTCATTTAAATAAGTGAATGCCGGAAGCTTTTACTCTAGATATTCCTCTTAATTAGGGACTAACATCAATATTCACAGCCGCTACAGTTTTAGCCCTATCCGCCGCTTTCTGGAATGATTCAATTTCATTGAAGTTCAGATAACGGTAGATTTCTCCGGACATGGTATCCAGGCTGTTCATGTAAGCCATGTACTCTTCCATGTTGGGGATTTTGCCAAGAATGGAACACACAGCAGATAGTTCTGCTGACCCGAGATAAACATTGGCGCCATCACCCAGACGGTTCGGGAAGTTGCGGGTAGAGGTTGAAATCACGCTGGATTTCGCAGCAACCCTGGCCTGATTTCCCATGCAAAGTGAGCACCCTGGCATTTCGGTGCGCGCACCGGCTCTGCCAAAAATGGAATAGTAACCTTCCTCAGTTAACTGATGCTGATCCATTTTGGTCGGTGGAGCAATCCACAATCGGGTCGGAATAGAACCATCAACCTGTTCCAACACCTTTCCAGCCGCACGGAAGTTGCCGATATTAAGCATGCATGAACCGATGAAAACCTCATCAATTTTGGTGCCTGCTACCTCAGACAGTGGTTTGACGTCATCTGGATCGTTCGGGCAGGCTAGCAAAGGCTCTTTGATTTCGTTGAGATCGATTTCGATGATTTCCTTGTATTCAGCATTCTCATCGGCTTCCAGCAATTCAGGATTGGCCAACCAACTTTCCATAGCCTGGGCACGACGCTCGAGGGTGCGAGCATCGCCGTAACCTTCAGAGATCATCCAGCGCAGCAAGGTGACATTGGAGGTAAGGTATTCAATGATTGGAGCTTTATCCAGTTTGATGGTGCAGCCACCTGCTGATCGTTCAGCTGAAGCGTCTGATAACTCAAACGCCTGTTCGATCTTCAGATTGGGCAGCCCTTCAATTTCAAGGATCCTGCCAGAAAAAATATTCTTTTTCCCTTTCTTTTCAACAGTCAGCAAACCCCGTTGAATGGCTGCATAGGGTATGGCATTGACCAGATCACGCAAGGTGATACCAGGCTGCATTTCACCCTTGAAGCGGACCAGAACCGACTCGGGCATATCCAGCGGCATCACTCCAGTAGCTGCACCGAATGCAACCAGTCCAGAGCCGGCTGGAAAGGAAATGCCTATTGGGTAAAGAGTATGCGAATCACCGCCCGTGCCAACCGTATCGGGCAGCAACATGCGATTCAGCCAGCTGTGAATAATACCGTCACCGGGTTGCAGGCTGACACCGCCGCGGGTACGGATAAAATCGGGCAGGCTGTGCTGGGTTTCAATATCAACAGGTTTCGGATAGGCCGCCGTATGGCAGAAGGACTGCATGACCAGATCGGCAGTAAAGCCGAGGCAGGCCAGGTCTTTCA
>JAYQVM010000132.1:0-4346 GCA_038148435.1 Gammaproteobacteria bacterium
CTTCAATGCCAAATTCAACGCCATATCCTGAGTCCTTCGCACCACCGAAAGGCACCATCGGATGTACCGCACCATGCTGGTTAATCCAAACGGTACCGGCCTCAATCTGGGCGGCAACCCTGGCTGCAGCTTCAAGATCATCTGACCAGACGGATGCGCCCAAGCCATTGACATTGTCATTGGCTTTGGTAATGGCCTCTTCTATGGTCTTGTATTTGATAATCGGCAGAACCGGACCAAATTGCTCTTCATCCACTAGACGTTGCCCATTATCCAGTCCACCGATCAGGGTGATTGGGTAAAAATAGCCGGCACCTTCCAGCGGGCTGCCGCCACGATGCACGCTGGCACCCTGGCTTTTGGCATCTTCCACTAGCGCATTGACCTTGTCGAACTGCATGCGGTTCTGTATCGGCCCCAACAGAATGTTTTCTTCCATGCCATTACCCATCGGCATCTGCGATGCAACACCATCAAGTGCGGCAAGCACCATATCATAGTCGTCTTCATGGACATACAGGCGCTTAGCACAAGCACAGGTTTGTCCCATGTTGATAAAAGCTCCCCAGAACAAGTCCCCTGCCTTACTGGCAATTTCAGTACCTGGAAGGATGATAGCCGGATCATTCCCACCACATTCGAGTGTCAGGCGTGCCATATTTCCGCCAGAAGCTTCTATGATTTTACGACCGGTGGCACTACTTCCCGTGAACATGATTTTGTCGACATCCGGGTGGCTGACCAATTGCGCTCCGACATCCCCCTTGCCACACACTACATTGAGCACTCCCGCCGGCAGGATAGAATTCATAAGGCGAACCATCTCTAGTGTGCCAATAGGTGTATATTCAGACGGTTTGATGACCACCGTGTTCCCCATTCGCAGGGCCGGAATAATCTGCCAGATCGCGATCATAAGCGGCCAGTTCCAGGGTGTAATGGCACCGACCACACCAATCGGGCTGCGATGTAATTCATCCCTGCGTGTTTCATCTTCAAAAACCACCTCGACCGGTAGTTCCAGTGAAGCGGTCACTTCTGTCCATGCAACACAAGCACCCATTTCAAACATCGAGCCGGGACCGGCTAATGGTTTACCTTGTTCACGGGTGATAATTTCAGCCAGGTAAGGCGTATTTTCCTTAAGGACTTCAGCTAGCTGTTTCAGAATGGTTTTTCGGTCATCATCGCTTTTGGCAGCCCAGGCTTTCTGCGCAAGCCTTGCGGCCTGTATGGCCTCGTCAATCTGTTGCTGACTGGAAATAGCAGCCGATCCAAGGACTTCTTCGGTTGCCGGATTTAGGACTTCAAAATGTTTTGATGAAGGAACCGGTTTTCCGTTTATGGTGCATTCATATGTTTTCATAATGATTATCTTTTAACTGAAGAATTGACAGAATTTATATCTATAATAACCCAGAATATAATTAACGCGTTAATTTGTAAAGTCGAATAGAATGAATAAAAAAGCACCTTTTTTGCTAAATATCCTCATATTAAGCTGAACAAAGGAATATATTTGCTTAAATTTACTTAACACGTTATATTTATTTGCCTAAGCTATACAGAGATCAAAACATGAGCGATTTCAACAACAACCAGAAACTTGCTGAAAAATACCTGCAACGCTTCCGCGATAAGATAACCACGCATTTTATCAACGGTAGCTGGACTGATGCCGAAAAGTCCGAAGCTTTTGACAATCTGAGCCCCATCGATAACTCAGTAATCGGCAAAGTGGCAACTGGGACAGCCGCGGATATCGACAATGCCTGCAAAGCTGCTCGTGAAGCTTTCCCCGACTGGCGTGATATGCCCGGCCCCGATCGCAAAAAGCTACTTAACCGCTTTGCTGATCTGATCGTGGCGCGGGCAGAAGAAATTGCACTGGTGGAAAGTGTTGATTGTGGGCAAGCGATTCGTTTCATGAAACAGGCCGCACTGCGTGGCGCAGACAACTTTCGCTTTTTTGCCGACAAGGCGCCGGAAGCTGCTAATGGCCTCGCGCTTTATCAGAGCGAGCATAGTAATCTGACCGTACGTTCACCCATTGGGCCGGTCGGTATTATCACACCCTGGAATACGCCCTTCATGCTATCGACCTGGAAAATCGCTCCTGCTCTGGCGGCCGGTTGTACCGTAGTTCATAAACCGGCGGAATTAAGCCCCCTGACAGCATCTATTCTGGCCGAGGTCAGCGAAGAAGCTGGTATACCAGCCGGCGTCTGGAACATGGTTAATGGTTTTGGTGAAGTCGCTGGTAAGGCATTGACTGAACACCCAGCCATCAAGGCAATCGCTCTGGTTGGAGAATCTCGCACCGGCAGCATGATCATGCGCCAAGCTTCAGACACACTCAAACGGACCCATTTTGAGTTGGGCGGTAAAAACCCAGTGATTGTCTTTGACGATGCTGACTTCGAGCGCGCACTGGATGCTGTTGTATTTATGATTTATAGCCTCAATGGGCAGCGCTGCACCTCCAGCAGCCGTTTACTTGTTCAGTCCGGCATTAAAGATCGCTTCATAGCCGCTCTGGAAAAACGCGTAAAAAACCTGAAAGTTGGTCACCCTCTCGATCCGGATACTGAAGTGGGCCCGCTGATTCATATCTCGCATTTCCAGAAGGTAATGACTTATATGGAGATTGCCAAAGGGGATGGCGCAACCATTGCAGTGGGTGGCCAAAAATATGCAGGCAGCAATGTTGATATAAATGGTAACTATATTCAGCCCACATTGTTTACCGAGACCAACAATACGATGCGTATCGCCCGAGAAGAAATTTTTGGACCGGTGCTGACCGCCATGAGTTTTCACACAGAAGAAGAAGCCGTGAAACTAGCCAATGACTCCGATTATGGCCTGGCTGCCTACATCTGGACCGAAGACCAGGGCTGCGCCATGCGCATGGCTCACAAGGTCGAAACTGGCATGCTCTGGGTCAATTCAGAAAACAACCGCAACCTACCCTCGCCCTTCGGCGGTATCAAGATGAGCGGCATTGGTCGTGATGGTGGTGATTATAGTTTTGATTTTTATATGGAAACTAAAAACATATGTTTGGCTCACGGCACTCATAGAGTGCCTCAACTGGGTAAATAGCCATGGCACATTTTGTTCTTGAATATTCAGACAACATTGCATCCGACCAACTGGAACTACAGAAGCTATTTGAAAATCTGCACACGGCTGCCAAAGACAGCGGCATCTTTCCCTACAAGGGTATTCGAAGCAGGGCCTATCAATGTCATGATTATCGCATCGCCGATGGCAATTCTGATCATACCTTCATTCATTTGAGCGTTCTGATAGGGGCCGGTAGAACCGAAGATGAAAAAGACCTCGCATCCAAAATTTTTTTTACCATACTCGAGACACATTTTGCTAAGCTTCTTGAACAGCGTGGCCTTGCCATGTCCTTCGAATTGAGAGAACTTGAAGCGGTATACAAGTTCAACAAAAATAATATCCAGAGTTATTTGGACGATTAGATTATGAGCACACTGAGTGAAACGCAAATTCAATCGGCTGCTGAAGCACTATTCCAAGCTGAAAAAAAACGTGAACAGATATCGCCGCTGACGCAGACTTACCCCGACATGGACATGGACGATGCCTATGCCGTTCAGTCTGCCTGGGTCCAGAAAAAAAAAGATCTTGGTGACTGTCTGATTGGTTATAAAATCGGATTAACTTCGCGTGTAATGCAGCGTGCAATGCATATCGATAGTCCTGACTTCGGCGTGCTTCTAGAATCTATGCACTTTACCAACAAAAGCCAGATTCACCATGCTGATTTTATCGATCCACGAATTGAGGTGGAGTTGGCCTTTGTCCTGAAAAAACGTCTGGCTGGAGATAGTATAACTGTGGATGACGTCCTTGATGCCACTGACTATATTAGTCCAGCACTAGAACTAATAGCCGCTCGCTCCTATCGAACTGATCCGCAAACCGGCTATAAGCGCACTATTATGGATACAATTTCCGATAATGCAGCTAACGGCGGTATCATTATCGGTGATCAGAAATTCGGTGCTGATGAGATAGACATGCAGTGGAGCGGCGCCATCCTTTATAAAAATGATGTTATTGAAGAAACCGGTCTTTCCGCGGGAGTATTGGGGCACCCGGCTAGAGGTATTTGTTGGCTGGCCAAACGTTTTGCAGCACACCACATAGCGTTAGAACCGGGCCAGATTCTTTTGTCCGGTTCTTTCACCGCACCGGTTATTGTCAATCCTGGTGACCATATCCTGGCTGATTTCGGTCAACTAGGTGAAATCAGATGTAAATTTATCTGAATCACGGGCAGAGAAACATGCAACACATCAAAAATTCAT
>JAYQVM010000133.1:0-4281 GCA_038148435.1 Gammaproteobacteria bacterium
TCCTAAGAAGAAGGTAGTAGCCAAGAAAAAAGCTGCTCCTAAGAAGAAGGCAGTAACCAAGAAAAAAGTGGCTTCTAAAAAGAAAGCGGCTAGAAAATCTAAGTAGTTAGCTGGAGCAATTTCTTAAAACTTTAGAATCCTCCATAGTTAAAGCTATGGGGGATTTTTTATTTAATTCATGCCCAAAATACTTTCACTGGATAGTTCCACCGAAGCATGCTCATGCGCACTGAGCATTGATGGCACCATAATAGAAAGTTTTGAGATCATCCCTCGCGGACATACACGCCATATTCTGTCCATGATTCAATCACTGATGCAGCAACAAGGGCTTGGGTATGGTGATCTGGATGCTTTAGCACTGGGAGCTGGTCCAGGTTCATTCACAGGATTGAGAATTGCCACTGGCGTTGCCCAGGGCATTGCCTTTGGTGCCGATCTGCCCCTAGTGCCGGTATCAACACTTGCCTCGATGGCATGGCAAAAACGCCATGACTTTCCAGTTATAATGGCTTGTCTAGATGCTCGCATCAATGAACTTTACTGGGCCGTTTATCAGTCAGGTGCTGATTCGCTTACGCTTCAGGGGAAAGAAAAACTGACTCGCCCTGAACAAGTATTGAGCAACAATGACAGAAGGCTATATGCGGTAGGCAATGGTATGGCTTTTCTAGATAAGATGCCCAAACAGACCCAAAACCTGATAGACGCCTGTGAAACTGAAATCTATCCACGTGCTGCTGCTATCGCCGAGTTGGCAGCAATATACCTACGGGAGGGACGAACTCTGGATCCGGCGGACTTTTCGCCGATCTATCTGCGTAATCAGGTCACCCACAACTGATATGGCTGATTTTGACCTGATACGTGCGACGTTACTAGCTCTGATTCAGGGACTTACTGAGTTTCTGCCTATCTCTAGTTCCGCTCACTTAATTTTTCCTTCGGCATTAATGGGTTGGGAAGATCAGGGATTAGCCTTTGATGTGGCTGTACACCTAGGTACGCTACTTGCAGTCATTACTTATTTTCGCCGGGATATTATGGACATTCTCGCAGGGTGGGGAATGCATCTTGCTAAACAAGTTCCCAGTGATGAAGCACGTTTGGGATGGATGCTGATACTGGCCACCATACCACTAGTGATCGCTGGTCTTCTGTTGCAGGATATTGTCGATACTTACCTGCGCTCGACTCTGGTCATTGGATCTAGCACCATCGTTTTTGCTCTATTTCTATGGGCAGCCGATCAAAAGTCTGATGGACGCAAAGAACTGAACACATTGAGCTGGTATGCTTTTTTGCTGATCGGTCTGGCACAGGTGCTGGCATTGATTCCAGGTACATCACGGTCCGGGATCACCATCACGGCTGCTCTGTTTTGCCAGTTAGACCGTCAGGCCTCAGCCAGGCTCTCATTTCTGCTTTCCATACCGGCTATTGCCGGTGCCGCCTTTCTGCTAGTTCTGGACTTGTTGCAGGAAGGGACTGCCAACTGGGGTGAGTTAGTCTATGCGCTGCTGCTCTCTTTTATTGTAGCCTATCTATGTATCCATTATTTCCTCAAGCTAATTACCCGCCTCGGCTTTATCCCCTTCGTGATATATCGCCTGTTATTGGGACTATGTTTATTCATCTTTTTCATCTAGGCTGACTAAATCATGAAGCCAAGACTCAACAGCAAACAGACCCTACAGCAATTACGCGATAGACGATTCCTGACTATCTTAGTACTCGGTTTTGTCAGTGGCTTCCCATGGGTCCTGCATGGCACAATACTTTCATTATGGATGTTCAGTGAAGGCTCTAGTCGTTCAGCCATTGGCTATATTGGTTTGGTAGGCTCCATCTATGCTTTTAATTGGGTCTGGGCACCACTGGTAGACAGTATTCGGCTGCCTGTTCTTTACAAACTGCTGGGTCAGCGCCGTTCCTGGCTGATGCTGACCATGTCGTTGATTGTGCTATGCTGTTTTATGATGAGTTTTACCTCGCCGATCGATAACCTTCTGCCGGTTGGCATGTTGGCTCTAGGTATAGCTGCTGCATCAGCCACTCAGGACATCGTGGTAGATGCCTACCGTATCAATCTGTTCACCCATGATGAAATGAATGACAAGATCCCATTAGCCTCTGCCGTGAATACTACTGGCTGGTATTCGGGTTTTAGTTTTATTGGCGGGGCAGTGGCCATATGGCTCGGTGGTGAAACAATCGGCCTGAGTTGGGATCTGGTCTATCGGATCCTAGCGATAGGCTTTGCTTTTTTCATGGTATTGATTTGCCTGTCCCCAGAACCGCCACACAGGATCAGTGATAGTGATGGAGCGATAGAAAAGCAGAACTTTAGCGAATGGCTCAACAATCATGTGGTGATTCCATTTGGTGACTTTTTTCAACGCTGTGGCCTTAAGTTTGGCTTTGCGCTGTTACTGTTTCTGTTGATCTTCCGAATCGGTGAAGCCATGCTGGGGCGCATGAGCATTATTTTTTACCCTGAGCTGGGATTCAGTACCGATGAAATTGCGCTGTATTCACGCTTTCTAGGTGGTCTGTCGACAGTCATCTTTTCCATCATGGGAGCCCTTATCAATACGCGCTTTGGCATTATCCGGGGCATGTTTATCGGCGGGGTTGTGATGGCATCTTCCAATCTACTCTATGCCTTGATGGCGCTGGTGGGGCCGGAACCATGGCTATTTGCGCTGACGCTGTTGGTGGATAACTTTACCCAAGCCTTCGCAGTAGTGGCAGTGATTTCCTTTATGTCTTTCTTTGCTAGTGAGGTATACACCGGTACTCAGTTTGCCCTGATGACCTCCATTTCAAACTTCGGGCGTACCACGCTGTCGGCTGGCAGTGGAGCGCTGGTCGATGGTCTGGATGGTAACTGGATGCTGTTCTTTTTACTCACCACACTCGCTGTAATTCCGGGACTTATTCTACTGGTATGGCTGGGCAAGAATCTGCCGGCCATTATCGTCAATCGGGGCAGTATCTGAGGGGACTGAGGTTTTAAAGGATAGAATATCGTCATAATTACTGCATGGAATTGGTAGATTTTTCTGTTCTAATTCACCTTAAAAAATATGACCAAGATGATGGGCCTCGCTATGGCTCTCTCAAAGTCGAAACGGATCATTTGACTGAGGCATGGTTAAGAGCGAATGGGGCGCCAGTAAGCGAAGATGCAAAAGTGATTGAATTGTTTGATTTTTTTTAATGGCCCAGATGGTAGTGATTGGATAGTCATCACAACCATTGTTCAAGACCCAACATATCTTTATGAAGATTTTATAACCAGCTCACATTTTCGTCGTGAAGAAAACAAATCTATGTGGGACCCTCGTCCATGCATGAATTATATACCTTAAATTAAGGCTGTATCTCTTTTCCGTTCCAAGCTAAACATTTTCCGCTATCTGCTGAATGTAAATTCTCAATCACAATAGCAAGTTGAGCCGCTGCTTTAAAAGGACTAAATATCTTTTCCTTGTTTATCCTACTTTGGTATGGTTTAGAAAGTTTTGTATCTACAGTGCCTGGATGCAAACCTGCTATTATTAAATGTTTATTAATTCGGGAGTATTCTATAGCAGCTGTTTTGACTAACATATTAAGCGCTGCTTTTGAGGCCCGATATGAGTACCAGCCACCTATATAGTTATCACTTATGCTGCCAATACGCGCACTCAGAGCTACAAAAACTGCTCTTTTTTCACTAGTTAAAAGTGGGAGAAACGATTTCATTAATAGAGCAGGACCAATTGTATTAATTTTAAATAATTTAGTTATATTTTCTTCATTCAAATTTTTTAGTGTTTTTTCTGGCGTTATCTGTTCTTCATGGAGAATGCCTGTTGCTGCGATTACAAGATCAAGGCTATGTGGTTTGGTATCTAAAACTGCTTGCTCGATACTTTTTGTATTTGAGAAATCAATACAAGCCGCTTTTACTCTATGATCGCTATGCTGGATCGGGGTGCGTGAAAAAGCATAAACCTCTGATAAATTCTTATTCAAAAGATAATGTTCTAACAATGAATTTCCAATTCCTCCACTAACCCCAATAATGGCTATTTTTTTCATGATAATACAGAAGATATTAAAAGGCTGATAACAACGACGGAGGTAATAATGACTCTAGATTGATAATAATCACAAGTGATAATGCTTTTACGAAATAGTAAGAAATCGATATATATAAGTGCAAGATAAGGCAGAGTCAGCATTGCCATAAATACTTTTGGAGAGACGAGCAACCAAATTAACCAAACTATA
>JAYQVM010000134.1:0-4113 GCA_038148435.1 Gammaproteobacteria bacterium
GTCGACTTCCACTTTATGTTTCAGCCAGCCATCTCTGGTTTCATTCCAGACCTCATCATTCCAGACTGCGAGTTTGTTACCCTGACCGACCAGGGCCACCCTTTTGTCGAGACCAACAAACTTTCGTAAATTCTGGGGAACCAGGATGCGTCCACTACCGTCTAGATTCACTTCAGTAGCATGGCCGATAAATATGTTTTTCAAGCGGCGAGATTCTGGATGAAAACTGGAAAGTGCAGCCACCTTTCGCTCTATGGCCTCAAACTCATTTAGTGGATAAATCACCAGGGATTCACCATCCTGGTCGATAGTAACCACCAAGTGCCCCTGGCAAAATTCTTCGATAATGCCGCGGAACCGGGCAGGCATCGCTATACGACCCTTGGCATCCAAGGTAATTGAATGTAATCCGCGAAATAACAAAGTTTCACCTCAACAAGGACCTTCCATCATAAAAGTCCCACAATTAATCCACTTTTTAACTACTCTTTGCCCACTATTTTGCACTATAAGGGACTTCTAACAAGTAAATCAAGCACTTGTTTGCATAATTTTGTATAGAAAATGAAGCTAAATGCGGCGAAAAACCGGAAAATTCTCTGTTCCCAGATTTATTAACTAAATAAAAGACTATAATTTACAGGTAAGTATATATAATACTTAAAGTTATTTATTAAGAATTGCACCTTGATCTATAGGAAATCTGCTCTAGCGGACGGGTCTAAATTGCATGAACTGCGTCATTAACGGGAAAAGAGTGAGTTGGCCTATAAGCCGGGTTCTGTCGGGGACAATCATTCATCTGGGAGCCATGTCACCATAGCCCTCTTGCAGCCTACCCGAACCAAGTGCGAGCAACACTAAAGGTTCCTATTTGGCCTTGCTCCAGGCGGGGTTTACCATGCCATGAAGTGTTACCACTCATGCGGTGCGCTCTTACCGCACCATTTCACCCTTACCGATAAACCGGCGGTATCTTTTCTGCTGCACTTTCCGTGGACTCGCGCCCCCCAGGAATTACCTGGCACCTTGCTCTGTGGAGCCCGGACTTTCCTCTGTATGAAACAGCGATTGCCTGGCCAACTCACAAGCGCAATTATAATTAGGTTCGTGAATTTGTAAATGAAAGTAAAGTCTCCATCATCAGTGCGAGTATTCCAGGTGCTCTGCAGGGTTGGTTCAAGAGCAAAACTCGATATTGACCCTTAAGGATACCGCTCAGAGATTTTACTTTCCGATAGATGAGCAAGGTAAAGGGCTAAGTTCATGACAGCGCTTACAAATAGTAAGTGATTGAATTCAGCCCTTTAGTGAAGCATTGCCAAGCACAACAGCTCAGCACCAGAAACACCAGTAATGGGCGGGAGGTCTGAAAAATGTAATCAAGCGCCCAGCCGTAATCACCCCCATCCAGCACATTAGCGAAACAGCCGCAAATACCTTGGTATTGGTCCTCAGGTCCTGTCCAGCCCCTGTTAACCCGATCGCCTGATAAGCAAAGCGATAGAACACCAGCATATTTATCCCTGCTCCGATCATAAAAAGCATTTTAGTCTGAAACGCCGGATTATAGAGATACTGATCCGGAACACTGGTAAAAAACATAATGCCGGTAAACATATTTAAGAGGTATCCGGCGACACCAAAAGGGATCAACTTGTGCATCGCTGTCAGAGGAATTTGCCTGACAAAGCCTAGCATACGCAGATCAAATAGCCCTACCGTTCCAATTAACAACGAAAGGCCAAAAAAATGTAGCGATTCCACAATAGGCCAGCCCCAACGGCTGTTCATGATGGCGTAGATACCGGTCTGCTGTGAAAAACTAAGGAGCACTTCTTCCATATCAAAACATCAGCTCGAAGCTCGACAACACCTTGTAAGTGTAGGCCAGTAGACGACCAAGCATGATCACCATCGCCCAGAGGCTCAGCGAAAGCAGTGCCAGCAGCCTGCTATTGCTGCTAAGAATAGACCCAGTGCCAGTGCGCCGAGCGAGGACTATCCCCAGAAACAGTGCTAGCGCGATCAGCACCAGCTTGCTGTAAAAAACCGGGTTAGTTAAACCTTTGGCTGGATAAGCCAGTAAAAGTAGCAGACCGGAGAATAGGGCAAGAAAAAAACTAAACCACATCAAAGGAAAAAACCTTTGAATCAGTAAAAGTGGCACATTTCTAGCCACTCCCAGAATACGTAAATCCAGCAAGAAATGCACTCCCACTAGAAAGGCCATGCCTAGTGCATGCATGACCAGGCTCAAGGGAAATCCTATCATGGACTCTCGCAACCAGACACTGAGGGAAGTGGCTTCCAGCCATGTGAAAAATTCAATCATTATTTTATTTAAGTTTCAGGCCTATCTGGTAAAGACTATTCTTTTTAAGTCCACTGATTTTCGCAGCCAGAGAACTGGCTTGTTTGAGCGGTAATTCTTCCAGCAAAATTTCCATTAACTTGTCCGGCTTTACCACAACTTCATTCAGGTCTTCTGATCTTTTATCAGATTCACCCTCCAGCAAAAGCACCATTTCACCACGTTGCTGATTGGCATCCAGTGTCACTATTTCCAAAAGATTTTCAAGCGTACAAGCCAGAAAAGTCTCATGCGTTTTTGTCATTTCCCTGGCAAGTACTGCCCGGCGTTTCGGGGAAAATACTCTTTGCATGTCATGCAGGGTTTCAACAATACGGTGTGGAGCTTCATAAAAAATCATCGTCCTTCTTTCACCTGAATAGCCTTCTAGTTTTTTCAGACGCGCCGCTTGCTTAGCTGGAATAAATCCCGCGAATATAAAACTGTCTGAAGGAAGGCCTGCGCTTGACAATGCAGCCGTGATGGCACTGGGACCGGGAATTGGGCTAACTATCAAACCTGACTGCCTAGCGGCACGAACCAGCTGAAAGCCGGGATCAGAAATCAATGGTGTGCCAGCATCTGTGATTAAGGCAATTGACTTGCCCTCATTAAGGTTTTGCAAGCAATGTTCTATTCGTGCCTGTTCATTATGTTCATGTAGCGCCATCAGAGGTGTAGTAATACCGTAATGTTTTAGCAGTCTGCTACTATGGCGCGTATCTTCAGCTGCTATCAGATCGACCTGACTTAACACCTCAATGGCTCGTAAGCTCATATCCTGCAAATTGCCTATCGGCGTCGCGACAATGTATAGGCTTGCTGCTGACATAATTCGAAACCCTGAAACTATGCAAGACTGGCATCTTGCCACAGACTGTGCGCCAGGTGTTAGCGCACTTTCTGTATTAGGTTATACTGATGGCTATGTTACCGCTACGTTTTCTAACACTATTTTTACCAGTACTGCTGCTTGTTTCCTGTAGCATAGCCCCCCCTAGTTTGATTCCCAAGGATGCTGCTAGCCTTGGAGGAATGGATCTGGATAATGATGGAATCAGTAGCCCAGAAGAAGAGCTGATCTTCACCCTGCTGCAACAGGCCAATAACTCTTCAAGCCCGGATACTGAATTTTTTTCTCTGCAGGCGGCCAGAACCTATATCGCTATTGGACGTGCCAGGGACGCCTATGAGCTGCTGACAACACTTAATACTCGGCAGCTTGAGCTGCCTCTGACGACTGAAATTTTACTCCTGCGTGCGCAATATCTGGTGGACAACCAGCGTTATGAGGAAGCCCTGACTATTCTTACCATTGATCGCTTAGATGCCCTGCCCCAGTTGCCCATCAACTTACAAAAACAATTACGCATCTTGCGCTCCCAGTCATACGAGGGGAACAATGATACAAGCGCTGCCATCAGAGAACGGATTCTGGCTGATCAGGTTCTGAATGCCATAGAGAAAGAAAGCAATCATGAACAACTCTGGCAAAACCTGTTGGCTTTGCCTGTCGAAGAGTTAAGAGACCTAGCTGCAACAGAAATCATTTATGCCTTTCAGGGTTGGTATGAACTGGGCATCGTAGGCAAGGCCTATCAATATAACCTGGATAGGCAGTTGGTTGAACTCAATAACTGGCAATTGCGCTGGCCCCGCCACCCGGCAGCAGAACAGCTTCCGAAAACACTCCAACTGGTCGAGCAGATGGCGGCGGAAAGACCTGACCAGATTGCCCTGCTGTTGCCCCTCAACACTGC
>JAYQVM010000135.1:0-4108 GCA_038148435.1 Gammaproteobacteria bacterium
TCTTATATATATAGCAACGTGCGGACTATTAAATGCCCAGCGTACTACTTCACCGGTGTAGACATTCTCAGTAGCACGATCAAACATCGCAAAACTGTGATGTGCAGCAGCAAAATCAACCATGCCGATGCTGACGATTGTCAGCATCACCATGAGCATTTTTTTAACATCGATTTTCATGAGCATTCTCCTCTCACGTAATCTTTGTGACTCAGAAGTTTTTTAAAACGCAAAGTCAAACTGGTCATCAAAGACCGGACTTTTTTCCTGACCAACCAGATCTTCCGGCAGGTCCGGGTTTCGGTAACGTGGCGCACCACGGGGATCAACGTAACCTGGCTCGCCTGGTAGACGATACTGGGTCATGGGACGGCCTTCTTCATCGAAAGTTAGGTAGGTATTGTCGTTCTGGGCACACTCCCAATAGCGAATACGAAGCCCTGCCGCTTCCATGTCTTCACGATGCTGATAGGTATAAACCACACTCAGCGGATGTTGCAGCATCAGGTCATCATAGAAATAGACATTAACAGCGATACGCTGCTCATTTAGTTCCTCATCCCAGTATTCATACCAGATTTCAACCGTCTCAGCCTGATTACTGGTGGGCGGTGTACCTCGGAAGAAGTCACCCGGATAGATATCTTCAGTATGCACAATCAGGATGTCGCCCAGCTCATCATCTTCAGCCCAGAACCCAATACTGTCACCTACGGCAAAGTGAGTACCGTCAATGTTGATATGCTCCTGGTTGATATAGATACGACGGGTATCGTTGGCCAAGTCGTTATGCCACAGTGAATAGGTTGGAGTGTTGAAGAATTCACGGACATAGGGCTCACGAAACCAGCGCGGGATACCGGCCGGCTCACAGGTGGTCAGACGGTCAAAGTCGACACCGGCATTGTAGGCCTGATTACCAAGATTTAGACGATACTCAAAGGCTTCACGGTATTCCGGTGTCAACACATCAGGGTAAATATTGTCATCGTCATCCATAAAAAGGCTGTTATTGCCCATGTGGCTGCCTGTTGACCATAGGCCTTCCCATTTGGGTACGCTCAGGTAATCATGTGTTACACCACCTTCATAGTAGTCGAGCAGATAATCATAATGCGCACGGGAATTCTCGAACTCCATCGGAAACGACATAGCATCGGGCATGTAGTCGCGGTTCGGCTGAGACATGCTCAATCCTGATGCTACAAGCCCTAGGACTGCAGCACTTACTGTAATTAAGTTGCTTGGTTTCATATTACCCCCTTTTATAAGAAGCCTTGTTATTGATGCCTGGCTTTACTTGTTATGACAACCCATTTTATAACGCCAAGCATGACCGAGTTATTGGTCGAATGTACTATATTTTCCGCTTATCAGATAGCTTTATCCCGGGAAAGCTACGAATAATGCCTGTTAACGCTCACCCGTTCAAGTAAGTAATCAACACGATCACCCAACAGCAGTGCGTCATGATCCGGCTTCGATAAAATTCTCAGAGCTTGACGACTGAAAGAAGTCAGCTAATTCAAGGGCTTAATAAAGCTCCTAAAACATTGCAAAAAACGTTACGTGCAAGATTCATTTGACTTTGCAGGTCAAGTCTTTATTCTGCTGCTCCTAAAGGGAAATTTAATGACTTTCATGCTCAAAAAACTGCTTATACTTTCAGCCTTACTATCCACTTTGTTTAGTCCGGCAGCAAGCTCCCAAGATCAGGTTGCTCCTGGCGTCTGGCTTTCCCGCAATGGAAACTTTCGTCTCAGCACGACCGATATCGAATCATCAACACCCAATGAATGGACTCTATATGTAAGAACCTCTAAACGTGCGCCTGTCGCAGATGCCATTATCGAAGTGCACGCTTACCATCCTGCCACCAACAAAATTCTACCCCGCATCCCGATCATCAGCGCGCACATGGGCAGAGGCCAGTATGATGTCTACAATCTATATTTTGATGAGTCCGGCCAGTGGGACATCAATGTAGTGGTTTCCAGCGGGTCGACTGTTGATGCCATCCTCTTGCCTGTTCAGATTCCCTGAACTGCAATCACTTGCTCTTGTGATTATTAGAGGCTATGCTTCGCACACATGATGAGTCCAGCAATCTCTACTTGGATTATTTTTATTATTCGACACTGACAAGTGGGTTGGATTGATTCTTATTGCAAAAGAGATTTAGAAAACCCGCTTCCAAGCGGGTTTTTTATTGGGGGAGAAGAAGTGACACAAGAGGCAAATTCCACAAATGAAAACTTCTCATTTGTTGAAGCCGAACATCAGGTTCTGAACTTCTGGAAACATGAAAATGTTTTCCATAAGTCTTTGGCTCAAACGCGTGAAGGGACACCTTATATTTTTTATGATGGTCCTCCCTTTGCCACTGGCCTGCCCCATCATGGGCATCTGGTTGCGTCGACCCTGAAAGACATCATTCCACGCTATTACACAATGAAAGGCTATTATGTTCAGCGACGTTTCGGCTGGGATTGCCATGGCCTGCCAATTGAACATGAGATTGACAAATCACTGGGCATGTCTTCGCAACAGGCTGTCGAAAAACTCGGCATTAAAGGCTATAACGATGAATGTCGGGGAATTGTCCAGCGCTACACTGCCGAATGGGAGCGTACGATTACCCGAATCGGGCGCTGGGTAGATTTCCAGAATGATTACAAAACCATGGATCCCGATTTTATGGAATCAGTCTGGTGGGTGATCAAGCAGTTATGGGAAAAGGATCTGGTGTATCAGGGCGTGAAGGTCGTGCCATTTTCAACCGCACTGGGCACGGTGCTGTCCAATTTTGAGGCCGGGTCCAACTATCAGGATGTACAGGACCCTGCTGTTACTGTGTTGTTCAAGCTCAAAGATGAAGATGCCTATATGGCTGCCTGGACCACAACCCCCTGGACCCTTCCGTCCAACCTTGGTCTTTGTGTGAATGCCAATATTGGCTATATCAAAGTCAGGGATCTGGAAAGTGAGAAGTTAATTTACCTGGCTGAAGCCCGATTCGAAGCCCTGTCAAAACATAAAAACATGGAAGTGCTTGAGCATTACAGGGGACAGCAGCTGGTCGGATTAAATTATGAACCCCTGTTCCCTTATTTCAGTGAGCTGGCAGCTGAAGGCGCCTTTACCGTGTTTGCCGATGACTACGTCAGTACGGAAAGCGGAACCGGTATCGTGCATCAGGCTCCGGCTTTCGGTGAGGATGATTTTCGTGTCATGAAAAGTCATGGCGTGGATAGCATCGTTTGCCCCATTGATTTTGAAGGCAAGTTTACCGATGAAGTGAGCGATTACCGTGGCCAATACGTCAAGGACGCTGATAAAAACATCATCCGGCACCTGAAAGAAAGCGGACAGCTTTATGTGCAGGAGGTCATCGACCACAGTTACCCCTTTTGTCCACGATCAGACACGCCGATTATCTATCGCACCATCCCATCCTGGTATGTAAAAGTGGAACAGATCCGTGACCGTATTCTGGGGTCCAATCAGCAGGTCAACTGGGTCCCCGATCACATCAAGGACGGCCGTATGGGTAAATGGCTGGAAAACGCCATAGATTGGAGCATTTCGCGTAACCGCTATTGGGGCACACCGATTCCGATCTGGATTAATGATGTCACGGACAAGCGCATCTGCATCGGCTCGATTGATGAACTGGCGGACTATACCGGCGTTAGGGTAAAAGACCTGCACCGCGAATACGTCGATGAACTAAGCTTCAACATTGAGGGTGAAGAAGGCACCTATCACAGGATTGAGGAAGTGCTGGATTGCTGGTTTGAATCCGGCTCCATGCCCTATGCCCAGCTACATTATCCCTTTGATAACCAGGAGCTCTTCGAAGCCGGCTTCCCGGCAGAATATATCGCCGAAGGTCTAGACCAGACACGTGGCTGGTTTTATACCCTGTTGGTACTGAGTACAGCGCTGTTTGACAAGCCCTCTTTTAAAAATGTCATCGTCAATGGCATCGTTATGGCTGAAGACGGCAAGAAGATGTCCAAGCGCCTGCAGAATTACACAGCTCCGGATGTGCTGCTGGAAAAATACGGTGCCGATGCACTGCGTCTGTACCTGATAAATTCAGGAC
>JAYQVM010000136.1:0-4032 GCA_038148435.1 Gammaproteobacteria bacterium
TTGTTATTCTGGCCATCGTGAATTTTTAACTTGCACTCTTTCAACATCGATATAACCTAATCAGATACGATGCCTATGCCGTTTTCACTGATATTGATGCACAGCTTCCTCATTTTTTCGGATTAACGAAGTATAAGCTGAAAGCCGTATTGATTTTGAGGCGTTAAAATTCTAGCTACTCGTTAAAGTTGGCCATCTTCAGATCAGAGCCTTTCAGTAAATCTCTCATTTTTTTACCATCACTAGACTTATCGTTTATGGAATATTACTGTCAGAATTTTCTGAGGTATATTATGAATGAAGCGATATAACAAAATTTTTCCTAATTGACGAACTTTCCTTGCAGCTCCAATAAGAAGGGGTTAAGGTATCCTCGTTACTGTACCGAGATCGTTCCAGCTAGGCTAACGGGCAGAAACTTTCTTAAAAAAGGTATATAGCCAATACCTGACTTTGCTAAATGGAAAAAGGGGATAACAGTACTGTCTTGCTAGTAGACGATGATCTTGTCGTGAGGGATGGTATTGCCAAATTTTTGTCAGAATTATCTTATCGTGTTGTCGTCGCCTCTGATACCAAGGAGGGAATGAGTGCGTTTGATTCAGCCAGTCCCGATCTTGTGATTTGCGATATGAATCTGGCCGGTAACTGTGTTCTCGATTTTTTACGCAAAATTTTCGCGGAAGTGGCATCGCAGGCCGTCATTGTCTTGTCGGATAAAGAAGTACTGGATGATGTCGTCGAGGCGATGAAACTGGGTGCCAGCGATTACCTGATCAAGCCGGTCACTGAACTGGTGCTTTTACAACTCTCGATTAACAGTAGTCTGAAACGCGCACATATCATCAAGGAAAACGAAGCCTATCGGAAACGGCTTGAAGATATCAATCAGACTTTGGAGAATAATCTAGAGCTTTTTCAATCCGATCAGCAAGCGGGACGCCATGTTCAGATCAGCATGCTGCCGAAACCGCCTCAATTGATTGCTGGCTATGAATTCAACCATCGGGTAGTACCCTCACTATATTTAAGTGGTGATCTGGTGGATTACAAACCGGTTTCAAAATCAAAGGTCCTGTTTTATATCGCAGATGTTGCCGGACATGGCTCCTCGTCTGCATTCATTACCATTTTGCTACGATTCAGAATAGAGCAGATGCGCCGTGACTTTATAAAGAGTCGCTTTCAGGGGGCATTCACGCCAGCCAATATCATTAGTGAGCTGAATCATGATTTGTTAGACACGGGTCTGGATAAGCATATTACGATGTTTGTTGGTATGCTTGACCGTGATACTAATTCGCTGACTTACAGTGTTGCTGGTCATCATCCCTTGCCTGCTATCTATAAAGATGGCAAAGCCAGTTTTATCGAAGTAACCCAGAGCAGTTTTCCGGTTGGCTTACTTGCAGAAGCAGAATATTTCGAAGAAACTATGCCCTTTGAAAATTGTACATTGACCTTGTGTTCTGATGGCATACTGGAGTCTCTCCCTCAGGAATCGCTGGAAGAAAAAGAAAATCGAATACTTGAGGTTGTGGAACAGTGTGGCGGTGAGTTTCAGCCGATCCGTCAAATTTTTGGGCTGAAAAAACTGAAAAATGTACCTGATGATATAGCGGTGATGAACATCAGTGATTTGAAGTAGGTAGTATTACCCGTATGCAATCCGCTACAGGGGTGGTGAAAAATCAAGAGAGTAGGATAAGGCAGGATGAAGTAAACAGATGAACTCAGGGAAAATCTTAGCAGCGGAGCATGATCAAATACCGGTATTAAAATTGGTAGGAGATGTTCGCGTGTTAATGAGTTCTACTATCGAGAACTTTTTTCAAACCATTTACTCAAAAGCCATTCTCGATGCCATGATTGTTGATTTAAGCGAAACCAAGGGCATTGACAGTACTGCCTTGGGCCTGTTGGCAAAAATGGCGATACAGCTTCGCAATCGATTCAATGTGAAACCCAGTATCATTTCCACCAACAAGAATATTACGCGAATCCTCAAAGGCATGAGTTTCGATATTATTTTTGATATTGTTGAGGAGCCATTGTCAAATGATGCTGAATTCGGAGAACTGAGTCTCGTGAGCGAACCCGAAGATGTCATCAAGAGGAAAGTCATTATTGCTCATCAGGCATTAATGACGCTCAGTGAAGAAAACAGAATAGAGTTTCAAGACCTGGTCACTGCCCTCAAGCGAAATTAGTCGTTTTTAACCTGAAGCTTGGTTTTTATAAAGTCGCTGTGTGAGACATAGAGCAACTCGGCGACACGTCGAATCAGGTGTTCCTCATAACGCTCCAGATTGCCATCGACGTAGGCCACTTCCCACAGGTTATGAATCAAGGCGGTCTTGGCCTCATAGTCATATGCCTCGTTGATCAGACTGGTGAACTGGTAAAGAGAAGTCGCTTCTTCGGCCTCCTGCAGGGCCAGTTCGTATAATTCGTCCAGGGTGTCCTGAGATAGATCAAATCTGCTACGAAGAATACTACTGATTTTAAGGATTTCCTCCTCATCAAAATGCTGGTCGGCCCGGCAAAGCTCTATCATTAATGCAGCGCTGGCCAGCTGGAGCCGATCTGCCTGCTTGGAGCTATCTTCAGCAGCGCTCTCTGAGGGCTTCAGATAATTTTCAAAAAAACGATTAATGCTCTGTAGCATGTTCTTGTTCCGCATATTCCTGCATCATGCGTAGTGCGCTATGCAGTGTTTGTATATTGGCATCCTGCTTATAGGCATTTTCACTTAGATAGCGGCGAAACTGTTTGCCACCTGCCTGACTATGAAAAAGCCCTAGTATATGCCTGGAAATCTGTTGCAGGGAGGTACCCTGTTCAAGTTCATTAAGGACATAAGGTAGTAGTTTCTCCAGAATTTTCAAGCGCGACGGTACAGGGGTCTGACTGCCGAAAATTATTTGGTCTACCTGTGCCAGTAAATAGGGCTGTTGATAGGCTTCTCTTCCCAGCATGACACCATCCACATACTGCAAATGTTGCTGCGCCTCTGCAAGTGATTTTATGCCGCCATTAATAATGATTTCCAGGTTTGGAAAATGTTTTTTGATGGCGTAGACGCGCTCATAGTTAAGCGGTGGAATTTCGCGGTTTTCCTTCGGGCTGAGGCCGTCAAGAATGGCTATTCGTGCATGTAGAATAAAACACTGACAACCTGCCGCTGACACCTTGTTGAGGAATGTGGCCAGTTCTTCATAAGAGTCCATGTCATCAATGCCAATACGGCTTTTGACAGTAACCGGGATAGAAACGGCTGCCTGCATGGCAGCGATACATTCAGACACCAGTTCGGGTTCCGCCATGAGGCAGGCGCCGATTTTTCCTTTTTGGACCCGGTCACTGGGACAGCCAGCATTAAGATTGACTTCGAGGTAGCCGGCTTGTTCGGCCATCCGTGCACACTCGGCCAGCTCGGCGGGTTCACTGCCACCCAGTTGAATGGCAACCGGCTGTTCTTCAGCATTGAATTTCAGCAGACGGTCGCGATCGCCATATAACAGGGCACCACAGGTGACCATTTCGGTATAGAGCAGGGCTTGTCGGGTCATCAATCGAAGAAAATAGCGGCAATGCCGGTCAGTCCAGTCCATCATTGGAGCGACGCAAAATTTATGTGAAAGTTTTCTCATGATTTGCTTTGCCTAATCAACACTGATCAGGGAGCCCTGGTTGTAGAGTGAACAGATCAGAGCCAGCTGACTTTTTGAGTGCAGGACTTCAGCCAGAGCCAGTTCCGTGAATTGGTGTTCACAAAGTTGACGTACCAGTGCTTGCAGGTCGTCATTTGCAGCATCCAGTTGGAATCCTGTGCCATCTGCAAACAGATACAGGTTTTTATCCAGTGCTGAAAAGGCAAAGCGTGCAGCTGGATGTTTTTCCAGCATCATAGATTCAATGTCTGTGGGCAGTTCATCGGGGGAAAGCATCTGCTCAGGAAGATACTGTTGCTCTGGATATTTCCGTCGTGTCATGGTTTTGGCAAAACTGAACAGCACCGTCAGCCTGTCC
>JAYQVM010000137.1:0-4017 GCA_038148435.1 Gammaproteobacteria bacterium
GTTCCTGACGGTGCTGGTACTGGTCACGCTGTATCTGATACTTGGGCGCCTGCTGATGCCATTAGTGGGAACCCAACGTGAGTGGGTTGAGAGGCGGCTTCTTGAGACTCTCGGCGTCGATATTAAGATCGGTGAACTGGAAGGCGACTGGTTTGCCTACAGTCCGATTTTCAGGCTCTACGATATTGAACTCATTCAATCTCAGGATTTACCGGGAGCACATCAACTTAAAGAGCTTGGGGTGACCCTGAATATTCCTCAGAGCCTTTTACAGGGACAGCTAATCATCGATCGAGTGATCATTGATGAAATGAGCCTCTCACTTGAGGAAAATGAAAACGGACGCTGGGCCCTTTTAGGTCTTGGCTTTGGTGAAACAGATAATTCTACTGATTTACTAAATATTCTCTTCAACACCTCACGAGTGCAGTTATCAGAATCCCAGTTGAGGTTAGAGACGATGCGTGGTGTCAGCCTCAGTCTCAATAACATTTACCTAGATATTGAGAACACAGTCGATGAGCATCAGGCCCAGTTGCAGTTTCGCATAAATCAACAGCCAAACCCCTTGCAGATGGCTATCCAGTTGCAGGGTAATCCCCTGTCAGATTTTGAGGCCCAGACCTTTTTAGATATTCCCGGTATCGATCTTATGCCGCTACTCGCAGGCAGTGCACAGGAACAGGTGAATTGTTCCCGTGTTGTTGCTGGTGGGCAGTTATGGCTAGATTTTAATGAGCAGAATATCAAGCAGGCTCAGGCCCTGCTTGAAAACTTAAATCTTTCGGTCGAGTTTTCTGCTAATTCGCAGGCGGTACAGATAAATGCGGGCAGTGTAGAGCTGGCTGCTATGCAGGATGCAGACAATAACTGGCAAGTCTGGGCACAGAATCTGCAGTTTGATCTCTTTAACAGACCCTGGGAGTCGGGCGATTTCTTTATCGAGCTGCTGGCAGATGAACAGGATCTAGCAATTTCATTACAGGCAGAATCCCTTGATCTAGCCATTGCCAGTGACGTTCTTGAAGCCCTCAACCTGCCCGACAGCTTGCGCTCGGTTCTTGCAGATTTGAGTCCAAAGGGCCAGTTGCACAATGTGCACTTACAAACTGATGTCTCAGGCAACTACCCGGGTGGTTTTAAGCTGGCCGCCAACCTCGATGAGCTTGAGCTTGGTGCCTGGAATCAGGCTCCTTCGGGAAGTGGTATCAATGGTTACCTTGAGGCGGATCAGACTAGCGGGCTGCTCGAACTGGATTCATCTGACTTCAACGTTCATCTGCCGCGACTGTTTGAGGACAGCTGGCACTTCAATGCCATCAATGGCCGAGTCCTTTGGGAGACAGGTGCGGGTCGGGTAAATGTTCGCAGTGATGTAATTGATGTCCGCAATCAGAATCTGCATGGCCGCTTTCAGTTTGAGCTTAATAATTATCAGCTGGAGCAGGGAGGCTGGGATGCCAACCTGACCTTGCTGATCGGCGTCCTGGATTTTGATGCCGTCGACAAATCACTGTATCTGCCAAGACTGAGCAGCATAAGCGGGACCATGGACTGGCTTGATGCGGCGCTGCTCTCTGGTCATGTTGAGAACAGTGCCTTTGTTTATCGAGGCAAGACGGCAAATGCCTTGAGCCCTTTCGAGAAAACGGTACAGACCTACTATTATGGTGAAGATATTAACCTGCGCTTTCTTGAGGACTGGCCTGCGCTGGAAAATACTCGTGCTTTTGTCAAAGTGGACAATGATCGGGTTGATATCACTAGCGACAGTGCAATGATCGCGGATATAGCACTGGGTGAGACCACTGCACAGGTCCGTCCCCTACTGGGCCTGAGTGGCGCCTGGCTCACTGTTGATTCCGATGCGCTGGCAGGCGGTGATGTCGGTCTAGATTTTTTGCGAAATACTCCGGTGCGTGAAACCGTCGGGGACTTTCTTGATGAGTGGCTGCTGCAAGGTAACGTCGAGCTAGAAATAGACCTGGGTATTGCACTGAATAATCCTGATCTGGTGAATGATATCCGGATCAATGCAATCACTTTTGGTAATGCCCTGACCATTCCGGCCTATGACTTGCAGTTTGATGAGATCTACGGACCGATCAGTTTTCAGAGCACCGATGGTTTGCGGGCCAATGGTCTCAGTGCCCGGCTCTTTAATTATCCTCTGGCCCTAAGAATAAACACCGAGGATGAGCGTCTGATGATACGGGGCAATGGACGTGTCTCAAGAGCCAGTCTTCAGGATTGGGGTTTGCAGTCGGAATTTGTACGTAGATTACTGGATTACTCAGAAGGCGAATTGAGTTACGAGACCCAGCTATCAATCGCGGGGGCCGATGAGGAAGGTGTCGTTCGCAGTGAGCTAAATCTCAGCAGCGATCTAACCGGTGTTGCCCTCAATTTACCCAGGCCCCTGGATAAGAGACAGGATGAAAATGCTCGGCTCAATCTACGTTTTAATATTGGCCAGAATCTGGAGCAAATTGGGCTTGATTTTCGGGACCAGCTCAGCGCCAATCTGAGTTTCAGACAGGGTAACCTGCGTGGTGGCGAAATTCACCTGGGCGTCCGTGATGAAAATTTTCTAATACGGACGCTCAACAATGAACCGGGCCTCCTTATCAATGGATCCATCAGTGATTTTGACCTTGAGGAGTGGCAGACGTTGGGCATGTCTTTTTCAGGCAGTGGTGAGACATCGGCCAGTGATATTGTTCGTGTTGTTGATCTAGATATCGGGAAATTGCATGCCCTGGGGCTAGATCTGCCTGCTATTAATACCGTTCTGCGCCGACAGGGTGGGGGCTGGTCACTTTATCTGGAAAATGAGCAATTACAGGGGGACTTTATCTTCCCTGACGATCCCAACCAGCCTTATGAGATTGAGCTGAGTTATCTGCGCCTACCCAGAGATGAAAATCCGGAAGCAATAGAGATGGAGGTGGAAGAAGAGGAGATCGATATCCTGGCTAATGTTGACCCGACCCAGTTGCCGGCCATGAATTTCAGTACTCAGGAGTTCAGCCTCGGTGATGGAAACCTGGGCACCTGGTCTTTCCAGTTACGCAGCAGTGCGGATGGGGCGAATATCACCGACTTGCGAATGCAGTCATCGGACGCAAGCATATTGGCACTATCTGGTGAAGGAGGTGCCACGCTGGACTGGCAATACATCAATGGTGAGCACCACAGCAGCTTTAACGGCCTCTTTACTGCCGGCAATCTGGCGCAGGTGCTGCCAAGTTTTGGCTATGATGCCGCGATTGAGAGTGAAGAGGCGAGTTTTAATAGTCGGCTGGCCTGGTCAGGCTCACCGGCAATGTTTGCACTGAAAAAGGTTAGCGGCCGGGTAGACCTGCAGATGCAAAATGGCAGTTTTATTGATATTGAATCAGGTTCTGCGCGTTTATTTGGTGCGTTTAATTTTGACTCTATCGTCAGACGTCTGCAGCTGGATTTTTCAGACTTGTATGAGCGTGGATTGGCCTATGATACTATCAGCGGCATTCTGGACTTCAACGATGGGATTGTCAGAACCCGGAATAATTTCTTGATTCGCGGCCCTTCCAGCACCATCAATGTCAATGGCCAGCTTGATCTGGTGCAGGAAACCATCGATGCTGATGTGCTGATTAACCTTCCACTGGGGCAAAATGTATCCATGGTAGCAGGCATCCTGGGTGCCTGGCCCATCGCTATCACCACCTATGTCGCGAGCATTTTGTTTCGTGACCAGCTGGAAAACTTCACCACCGTGCTTTACCGGCTGGATGGTCCTTGGGATGATCCGGAGGCCCGTTTTGAATCTAATAATGAAGCCGTAGAAGAGGCGATGGAAGAAGTGGGAGTTCTCATACCTGATGCTGAATAAAACTTTTTTGACCAACCTGATTGCATTAATCATTGTCGTGCTGGGCCTGACACTTCCAGTGACGTATCAGCCACTCATCCTTAATACAGGTTTGTTCGCTCTCTCTGGTAGTGCTACTAACTGGCTGGCTGTATATATGC
>JAYQVM010000138.1:0-3864 GCA_038148435.1 Gammaproteobacteria bacterium
CTATTCAGCATACCGGTATCCTGCACATAGGGTAGTGAAATCAAGGCCAGCAAGTCATCGCTGACCCGAATGAAGCCAAGCTGAAACCTGATTTCTGATACATCTTGCTTTAGGCTCTCAGCAGACTGAACCTCAAGACTGGCGGAAACACTGGATATATAAGAGCTATTCACACTCAACCTTGCAGCTGCCAATCCAACAAGTGGCATACTGTCCTGGTTTTCTGCAGGGGGGTACTTCATAGGCACTTTAGCCGGTATTTTTGTCTGCATGGCAAGCAACAGCGATGTTGCTGCTCCTGGTATTTGCTGACGCGGGAAATAGCACTGGATACCCATGCGATGTAGGTATTCTTGTCTTAAGTTTTCATTCACTCGTGTTTACTTTTAACCAATAGTACGATCTAACCATAGACTTGTCATGAAGAAGCCACCCACTCCATAATGCCTCAAGCTACTAATCAGGACAAGCTGAAGAACCATGACACGGAAAATCATTCACTGTGATTGCGATTGTTTTTTTGCCGCCATCGAAATCCGTGACGATCCATCCTTGCGAGGTATGCCGGTTGCTGTCGGCGGTGAGCCCGGTAAACGTGGCGTCATCTCGACCTGTAACTATGAAGCCAGAAAATTCGGCATTCATTCCGCCATGGCATCAGTAACGGCAAAACGCATGTGCCCTGACCTGATCATAATTCCCCCTAGTAAGGACAAATATAACGCTGCCTCTAAACAGATACACGCTATCTTCAGGGACTATACCTTGCTGATAGAACCGCTTTCGCTGGATGAAGCCTTTCTGGATGTAAGCCAGAGTGAACAATGCAAGGGCAGTGCCACCCTGATGGCCCACGAAATACGACAGCGTGTCAGGGATGAACTGGATATCACTCTGTCTGCGGGCATTGCACCCAATAAATTTCTTGCCAAAATTGCCAGTGACTGGAATAAGCCCGATGGCCAGTTCGTCGTGACCCCGGATCAGGTGAAAAACTTTGTCGCCGGTTTGCCGGTTCGTAAAATTTTCGGGGTAGGCAAAGTCATGGCAGAAAAAATGCAGCGCATCGGTATCAACACCTGCAAGGATCTGCAGGCCTTTTCGAAAAGTGAGATAAGCCAGGAGTTCGGCAGTTTTGGTGAGCGCCTCTACCTTCTCTCACGCGGTCAGGATGATCGACCTGTGGTAAGCAGCCACCCGCGCAAATCGATCAGCGTCGAACACACCTATGATCAGGACTTGCCCAGTTTGGAGCATTGTCTGGCTGAGCTTCCCGATTTGCACGAAAAACTGCTCAGGCGAATGCATGCGCAAAAGCAGGACATCAATATCGTCAAACTATTTGTTAAACTAAAATTTAATGATTTTATTTCCACCACTGTAGAGCAATCGGCACAGGAGCTGGACATGCATCTTTTTCAACAACTCTGCCAGACCGGCTTCAGCCGAGGTGATAAGCCGGTGCGCCTGCTTGGGCTGGGTATCCGCTTGCGTGAAGCGCTGAATTTTTACCAGCTTTCCCTTGATTTAGACCAGCTGAAAACTGTCCGCTAAAATGTCACGCTATCTCCCCCCTGCACCTGCTGTCTCCAATTACATAACACCTGAAGGTGAACAAGCATTGAGTGAGGAAATGGAATATCTCTGGCGTATTGAACGCCCACAGGTAACGCAGCAGGTTGCCGATGCCGCCGCACTTGGGGATCGTTCAGAGAATGCCGAATATATCTACGGCAAGAAGCGCCTGCGGGAGATAGATCGCCGGGTACGTTTCCTGCGCAAACGACTGGAGGTACTCAAGGTGGTGGACCAATTACCAAGCAATCAGAATAGGATCTATTTTGGCGCCTGGGTAGAGCTAATGGATGAGGGTAAAAAACGCCTTAAGCTGCGACTGGTCGGCCCGGATGAAATAAACCCAAAACTTAACCACATCAGTATTGATTCACCCCTGGGAAAAGTACTGCTTGGCAAACAGCTGGATGATGAGTTCAATTTCAGCAGCCCGTCTGGAAAAAAATGCTACAACATAGAAAAAATTGACTACAAGCGCCCCTGACAAAGACATCCTGCATGTCTCCCTGATTGGTTACAAGAAAGTACTTGGCACCAGTCTTACCATTCCAATGGAAATGTTGAATGCAGCTGATCTTATTGCGCGTATTCACCATCCTAAGACCCCTAATCTTGAATTACAGGTCGCTAATCTTGATCAGGGAGATATCCAGCTCAATGCTGGACTGCAGGTACGCTGTAACCAGAGCTTTAATACACTTCCTCGAGCCGATCTACTGATTTTACCAGCCATGTGGGGGAACCCGTCCGGCGTGGTAAAAAAATATCCTGAATTTCTCAGCTGGTTACGCCAGACAGTCAGCCAGGATTGTATTATCTGCGCTGTCGGGACTGGTTCCTATTTTCTTGCGGAAGCCGGCCTACTGGATGGACTAGTGGCAACAACCCACTGGTATTACTTCGAGCATTTCGAAAAAAAATATCCTCGTGTGCAACTCAAACGTGAACGCTTCATCACAAAGTCTGGCAATATTTACTGTACTGGCAGCGTAAATTCCGTCCGCGATGTCATGCTGCATATCATCCAGCAGCATTATGACGAAAAAATCGCTAATCTGGTGTCCAGCCATTTCACCCATGAGCTGAAGCTTTCCTATACCATGACCTTTCTCAGTACACCCGGCCACAATTTTCACGACGATGAACTTATTATCAGTCTGCAGGAAAACATGCACCGTAATTTCAATAAGGACCTTGATATGAAAGAGCTTGGCGAGAGCTTTGATTTAAGCCAGCGCACTCTCAATCGTCGCTTTAAAAATGCAACGAGCCTGAGTCCACTACAGTACCTACAACAAATTAGAATAGATAAAGCCAAGGAATTACTGAAAACCACCAACCTCAATATTGCTGAAGTAGGATCTCAGGTGGGCTACTCTGACAACGCCTATTTTTCAGCTTTGTTCAAGCGCCAGGTTTCTCTTTCCCCTGGCGAATATCGCCGCCTGGTGAGAAAAAAAATCTTCAAACTGGATATTTAGGGCTCTTCGGAAACCTGCAAGGTATCAGCCGGTTTTGGTGTAGACCGATCCTGGTGGCGACGCTTCTCATAGATACTTTTAATCTGCCGCTCTAGTGCATTAAAGGCATCACGAATAGCAACGTAGATATCTTCATGAGAATGATTATCATGCTGATCATGATTCACAAGGATTTCATTGTTGGGAATAATGGCTTCGACGCCTACGTGAAAAACCTTCCCTTTGTGATGATGATTATGAGGGGATTCAATCGTGACTCGAAAACTCTGAATTTCGTCACTATAACGTTCTAATTTGTCCAATCGTTTCTGTACTGCATCTGCTACTGCCCGGGAATGATCTATTCCGCGAAAAACTATTTGAGTATCAGTTACCATAAAAAACTCCTCATTGGTATCGATAAGTAAAAAAGAAATTTAGAATTTTGCTTTGAGGCGACCTTCCTTTTTTTCTAAGAGGGGTGTCTAGAGATACTACGCTTTTACTTCTATCTGTCAAAGAAATTCTTAAGAATTTTATCGCAAAATAAACTGAGGCAAACAACTTAGTGAAAAGTAAAAAATTATTTTTTCCGATAACACCAGTGCCACGGTTCATACGAAAACCCCTGCGGATTATTTCGGGGGAATGACAGATAGAAATCAAAGGCAACTGCATGCTGCTGAAGCCAGGCAAAGGCATCCGTCTGCTCAAAGCTTTCCTCAAGGCACTCACCGTCAGGGCTATTCAAATCCAGAGCACAACCGCTATGATGTTCACTGAAACCAGGTGCTGCATTCACCTTCAAAATCGTTTTGATATCCTGCCC
>JAYQVM010000139.1:0-3847 GCA_038148435.1 Gammaproteobacteria bacterium
TAATTTGAATATTGCTTCTCAGGAGGATATTTACATGACAAATTTTGATTTTTCACCGCTTTATCGTTCGGCCATTGGCTTTGACCACCTCGCTTCCTTACTCGACAGCGTTTCCAGCAATGAAAGGAGTGGCACCAGTTATCCACCCTATAATATTGAACTGGTTAAGGAAGACGAGTATCGAATTACCATGGCAGTTGCCGGCTTTGCTGACGACGAGGTTAATGTTGAAGTTGAAAACAATACATTGACCATTTCTTCCAGCAAGGAAGAAAGCAATGATAGAGTCGAACGCAACTACTTGCATCGCGGTATTGCAGAACGTAACTTCAAGCGCACCTTCAAACTTGCCGATCATATCAAGGTAAAAGGGGCCACCATGGAAAATGGTCTACTTCACATTGAGCTTGTCCGGGAAATTCCCGAAGCAATGAAGCCGCGCCAAATTGCCATCAATGGCAAAAGCAATCGCCTTCTAAAATCTGCTTAATTATCCTCAGGCATAAAACAAAAACCCGGCATTAGCCGGGTTTTATGTATATTTTAAAAAGTGTCAGATAAAGCTATAGGCCAGCATGGCATCGGCGGTTTTGGTAAATCCAAAAATATTGGCACCTTTGGAGTGGTTGATGAGGTCTGCGTCCTTGCCGTGCGCGATTCCTGTCGTGAATATTTTTCATGAGGCTACGGAGCTGCATGCCTATTTCGATTTCATTCCAGCGGATTTTAATTTTTATACAGTGGCGGCAGGCTATAATCAGTTTTCTTTTTCCTGACATGTTTGCCTTCACGGTGAAGACGGGAAACGGCTTTAATCAGCAGTTCACCGTCTATTCCGCCAGCGTTTTCTAGGCTGTAGAGCGATTGTTCCAATGAGTTCAGCGCATAGTCTAGTTCATTGTCACTAAAGCGGGCCTGTATTCTGCCGAGTGTAATCATGTTACGGTCTTCAAACAGAGCCTGACCCCAGGCAAGGATGCAGCGCTTGATATCGCCCGGGTCACCCTTAGCAACCGCGGTTTTCAGAACTTTGAGCGCCATATCGGCAGAAGCAGCTGGTTGCCTGACCTCTTTCTTTTCCGTGCGCATCATGGTGGGTGTGGCAGTCAAAGCGTAAGCTAGTTGTTGACGGCTGCGCAGCCACATCAAGGTTGAAAACAGCCACGCGGCGGCGAACACCGTCGTTGCCGATATCCAGAACAAGTAGAGGCCTGTCATCTGGGGTGCCGGTGTAGCTGCGCCGCCAGAAGAAAATGCGCCAGGTTCTGGTTGCAGGCCAGAAAGGTAAGGCATGGAATTAGATATAGGAGTGTTACCCTGGATTACCTTTAATGTCTGGGCAGGTATTACAGATTCCTCCAGCATATCAGTGGCAGTATTCCACCAGTAAACTACAAGCTCGGGAATCACAAAGTCACCTGCCTCTGAAGAGACAATGGCCGTTCCCTCGGCACGCGAGCCTGTAACGCCAAACTCATCAGCGGTGTCCTCTGTTACAGGCTGATCAGGATAAAACTTGAGGCCTTGTATTTCCTCGTAGGAAATTCCTGGTAGCAACGAGCTGTTCAGACCCGTCGCTGAAATCTTTATATTGCGAGTGATGGAATCTCCAATATCGAGATTGTCGAGCGCGCCGCTCCAGCTTTCCAATATGCTCAGGTTAGCTGCCGGAAGCCAGGTCTGACCTGCGGGAAAGTTTGCAGGTTTCCCTTTCACTTCAATGTTATGCGTATCACTAGCCAGGTTGATTTCCCGAACACTGGTGCGATTATTAAAGAACCTCGTCAGTCCGCCACGTCGCCCCACAGTTGCCGTGAAGTAAACAGGCGGGATAACTAGCTCGCCGCTGCTCTGAGGAAAAATGACAAATTTTCTCTCGGTAACGTTATAACGAATGCCGTCGACAATTTCTGAGAAGGTTTCATCGCTTCCGAGTTGCTGGACAACCGAGTTGGCCACCTGAGGTGAAGTCAACTGTGCGCCCTGGTCAAAACTTATCGAGTAATAAAGCTTAATGGTGTACAGAAGCTGCTCCTGGACATATACGCTGTCCTTGGAGATCTCTGACATGATGAATATTTCATTATTACCTGAAGGATTAAGCTGAGTTGCTTCTCCTACGGTTACCCTGATAGGCGTACTGACTTCACTACCAATGCGCAGGGCAGGAATTGTTAGAGTCCCTGCTGAGCGAGGACGCAGCCTGACTATGTAATCAACGAAAGATTGCACGTTACCATTTACGTTAGTGTACGAACTGCGAGTGTTGATATTGCCCACCTGTTCGAAATCTCGATTCAGGCCGCCAAGAGAGGGGCGTGCATTTCCAAGCGAGCTGTCAACGCGCACCGTCAGAGTAAGAATTTCATTCAGCGTTATTTCATTACGATCAACAAACGCCGTCAGATTCTGAGTATCAGTAGGGGCTTGCGCCAGTGCAGCAGCAACGGTGATAAGTAGGAGTAACCCGCCGAAAAGTTTTTGTATTAGGGGACTTACCATATTTCGTCGTTACCTTCCTGTGTTGCCAGGTTGGGGTTTTGTATTTCCTCAAAGCGTCTCCTGGCGGCCTGATACTGAAATTTTCTTCTTAACAGCTCACCAGGATCATCTGGAATCCTTCTAAGCCACTGCTGCATTGCCTGCTCTTCCTCCGAATCAGGTTTCTCGCCTTCCTGCGGTTCGGGCATTTCTTGTTCCTGAGGCTCCGATTCGCTGTCCTGGTCAGATTCCTGCTGGTCCTGGTTCTGTTCCTGCTCCTGTTGCTGATCCTGGTCAGACTGTTCAGTTTGCTGATCCTGGTTTTGCTGCTGTTGTTGATCCTGCTGTTCGTCGCCTTCCTGCTGTTCCTGTTCCTGGTTGTCGCCTTCGCTGTTTTGCTGTTGCTGCTGCTGTTCCTGCTGTTGCTCCTCCATTAACTTTTCCAGCAGCTCTTTATTGTATTGCGCATCTTCATGGTCCGGCGCCATAGCCAGCACTTCTTCATAGGCGCTTATAGCCTCCGGAAAACGATTCAGTCGGGCAAGGGCGTTACCGCGATTATAGTGGGACTCGGCATCTTCAAGAAGATTTAGATCCGCGACGGCATTTTCAAAATTTCCGGTGCGATAATTGGCGGCGGCGCGCCAGGCATCATCCTCAAAGAGAGTTGCTGCTTCGGCGTAATTTTCCTCTTCGAAGGCTGTAGTTCCCTGGGTGTCCTTATTGATCCATAAATCCTTGAGTTCCCAGGCATAAGCCGACTGATCTGGTACAAAGATGAAGACCAGAGATAAACCCAGCAGCCAGCCGCGGCGAAAGGCGAGTGCAGCCAATGGCAAAACCAGCAGAAGGAGGTAAGGGCCGGTTTCGTACCAGATATCAAATTCCCGTTCGACATTAACGAGATTTTCATTTTCATCAAAAATACTTTCATCAAGCAGGTAGTTGATATCCTCGTCAGTCAGCAGGGCGTCCGCATATCGTCCTCCGGTGTTAGCAGCGAGTTGCTGCAGGAGGCTACGCTCTAGACGGGGAATTACGATGGCATTGTTGCTGTCACGGAGAAAACCGCCGCCTTCTTGTGGAATCGGAGAGCCTGACTCGGTACCAATGCCGAGGACAGAGAACCTGTGAAGCTTGCCATCAAGCAGGTTTTGAATTGCGCCAATATCATCCGGGGCAATACCGTCAGTGACCATAAGGATCTGTGCTTCTGGGAGGTTGCTGTTCTCCAGCAAGGTCAAAGCAAGATCTACGCCGGTAGCTGGCTGGCTGCCAAAAACAGGCATGATATTGGGCTGCAGCGAAGGCACCAGGTTGTTGATGGTCTCTACGTCATCGGTCAGCGGCGTTACAGCATGTGCAT
>JAYQVM010000140.1:0-3799 GCA_038148435.1 Gammaproteobacteria bacterium
AACTAACCGCACCTGAAATTTCCGCCAGTATTGCGGGTTCTTTCGGTTTACGCGCTTCGAAAAGGTCAGCAACTCGAGGCAGACCACCGGTTATGTCACGGGTTTTTGAACCTTCTTGCGGGATACGTGCAATTACATCACCGATGTTGACCTTGCCGCTATCTTCTACGCCGACAATCGCCTTAGCGGGCAGGAAATAGTGAGCAGGCACATTGGTGCCCGGCAGACTCAGACCCTTGCCCCGACCATCAACCAGTGTGATTGCAGGACGCAGATCTTTACCGGCAGAAGGCCGCTCGGCTATTTCCATCACAGAAATACTCGACAGCCCGGTAATTTCATCCGTCTGATGGGTCACACTCAGACCTTCTTCCATATCGTCGAATTTCACCTTACCAGCGACTTCAACAATAATGGGGTGAGTATGTGGATCCCAAGTAGCAATGACCTGACCGATTTCGACATCGGACTTGTCTTCACCGTTAATCACTGCACCATAGGGCAGTTTATAACGCTCACGTTCACGTCCTTGGGTATCGTTGACAATCAGTTCACCAGAACGGCTAACAACCACCAGTTCTCCACTGATACGTTTGACCGTTTTCATGTTATGAAGATAAATGGTGCCATTGGTTTTTACCTGAATGCTGTCTGCAGCAGTTGCCCGAGATGCCGCACCACCAATATGGAAAGTACGCATGGTCAACTGTGTACCCGGCTCTCCTATGGACTGAGCGGCTACAACACCGACAGATTCACCGATATTAGTCAGATGGCCGCGTCCAAGATCACGGCCATAGCACAAACGACAGATCCCCAGTTCAGCTTTACAGGTAATGGCTGAGCGAACTAAGACCTCATCGACTGAGTTCTGTTCCAGATTTTCTATCATTTTCTCGGTAATCATGACACCGGCTTTGAGGACCGTTTCACCGTTATCATTTACGATATCCTGGGCCACTACACGACCGAGCACACGCTCACCCAGTGGCGCAATGATATCCCCACCTTCGATAATCGGCGTCATGGTCAGGCCATCCTGGGTACCACAATCATTTTCCTTAATAACCAGGTCCTGGCTGATATCCACTAGTCGACGGGTCAGGTAACCGGAGTTCGCGGTTTTAAGTGCCGTATCTGCAAGACCTTTACGCGCACCATGTGTAGAAATAAAGTACTGCAGAATGTTCAGACCTTCCCGGAAGTTTGCAGTAATTGGCGTTTCAATAATGGAGCCATCAGGTTTGGCCATCAGGCCACGCATACCAGCCAACTGGCGAATCTGGGCGGGGGAACCCCTGGCACCAGAATCAGCATAGATATAAACCGAGTTGAAAGACTCCTGGTCTTCCTCTTCACCGTCACGATTAAGAACTTTTTCCTTGGACAGGCCTTCCATCATTGATTTGGCTACCTGGTCATTGGCACGTGACCAGATATCAATCACTTTATTATACTTTTCACCCTGGGTTACCAGACCAGATGCAAACTGTGCTTCAATTTCAGCGACTTCACTTTCAGCCTTAGCAATCAGTTCGTACTTGGCAGCAGGAATTTCAAAATCATTAACACCAATTGATGATCCGGACCAGGTTGAATATTTGTAACCCATGTACATCAACTGATCAGCAAAAATAACGGTTTCTTTCAAGCCTACATCGCGGTAACAGCGGTTGATCACATAGGAAATTTGTTTCTTCGACATTTTCTGATTGACCAGTGCAAAAGGTAGGCCTTTGGGCACGATGTCAAACAAGAGTACACGACCAACCGTGGTGTCAAAAATAGCCGTATTTTCTTGTCGCTGCTCATCTTCATCCAGCACGAATTCAGTCAGGCGTACCTTGACACGCGCCTGGAGGTGAACACGACCAGCATCAAAAGCTTTCATCACTTCACTGCCATTGGCAAAGACCATGCCCTCACCCTTTGCATTCACGCGCTCACGGGTCATGTAGTACAGACCCAGAACAACGTCTTGTGAAGGCACAATAATCGGTTCGCCAGAAGCTGGTGACAGAATATTGTTGGTAGACATCATCAAAGAGCGCGCTTCCAGCTGAGCTTCTAGCGTCAGAGGAATATGCACAGCCATCTGATCACCATCAAAGTCGGCGTTATAAGCAGCACATACAAGCGGATGCAGCTGAATGGCCTTGCCTTCAATCAGCACCGGCTCAAAGGCCTGAATACCCAACCGATGCAAGGTTGGCGCACGGTTCAGCAAGATCGGGTGCTCGCGAATAACATCCGCAAGAATATCCCAGACTTCCGCTGTTTCTTTTTCCACCATCTTCTTGGCGGCTTTAATGGTTGTCGCAGTTCCTCGTCTGATCAGTTTGCCCAGAATAAATGGCTTGAAAAGTTCTAATGCCATTTTTTTCGGCAATCCTGTCTGATGGAGTTTCAGGGTCGGACCCACCACGATCACAGAACGGCCGGAATAATCGACACGTTTACCCAGCAGGTTCTGACGGAAACGTCCCTGTTTACCCTTAATCATATCGGCCAGGGACTTCAGTGGACGCTTGTTGGAACCGGTAATTGCCCTGCCACGGCGACCGTTGTCAAGCAGCGCATCAACTGCTTCTTGGAGCATGCGTTTTTCGTTGCGTACGATGATGTCGGGCGCACTCAGGTCAAGTAGACGCTTCAGACGGTTATTACGGTTAATAACCCGTCGATATAAGTCATTCAAATCTGAGGTAGCAAAACGACCACCATCCAGAGGAACCAGCGGGCGCAAATCCGGTGGCAGGACTGGCAAGACTGAGAGCACCATCCACTCGGGCTTGTTGCCTGAATTGATAAAACCATCCAACAGCTTCAGGCGCTTGGTTAGTTTCTTAAGTTTGGTTTCGCTGTTAGTGTTCGGGATTTCTTCACGCAGCTCATTAGCTTCTTCTTCAATGTCCATATCTGCCATCAGATCCTGAATGGCTTCAGCGCCCATCTTGGCCTGGAAATCGTCACCAAATTCTTCCAGCGCTTCGAAATACTGTTCATCATTAAGCAGCTGACCGCGATCCAGTGTTGTCATTCCAGGATCAGTAACCACGAAAGATTCAAAATACAGGATACGTTCGATATCACGCAGGGTCATATCCAACAGCAGACCGATACGTGAAGGTAACGATTTTAGAAACCAGATATGGGCAACCGGACTTGCCAGTTCAATATGTCCCATACGCTCACGTCGAACCTTGGACAGCGCCACTTCAACGCCACATTTCTCACAGATAACTCCACGATGTTTGAGGCGTTTGTATTTGCCGCACAGACATTCATAGTCTTTAACCGGTCCGAAAATCTTGGCACAGAAAAGACCGTCGCGCTCGGGTTTGAACGTCCGGTAATTGATGGTTTCGGGCTTTTTGACTTCCCCAAAGGACCAAGATCGAATTAACTGGGGTGATGCCAGTCCAATTCGAATCGAATCAAAGTCTTTTGATTGAGATTGTGACTTGAGTAAACCTAGCAGGTCTTTCATTTGAATCCTCCGCCTGCTGCTTGTACCAAGCAGTCAGGAAAAATTTCATTAATTGTCGCTTTCAAGTTCCATATCTATGCCAAGGGAGCGGATCTCTTTAACGAGAACGTTAAAGGACTCCGGCATCCCGGCTTCCATGCGATGATCACCATCAACAATATTCTTATACATTTTGGTTCGACCGCCGACATCATCCGACTTCACAGTCAGCATTTCCTGCAGCGTATAGGCAGCACCATAAGCTTCGAGTGCCCATACCTCCATTTCTCCGAAACGCTGTCCACCAAACTGTGCTTTTCCGCCCAGTGG
>JAYQVM010000141.1:0-3760 GCA_038148435.1 Gammaproteobacteria bacterium
CCCTCCCCGGATGCCATACAGCAGCCCAGCACCGCCCACAGCTTCATTTTCCGCAAGATAGGCCGGTGGTTGTGTCAAGTTGTACTTGGAAATGGAATTTTCATTGGCAATATCACTCGGTCCACCATTCACAAACAGTACCGGAGTATGCAAGTTTTCTAGCTCATCACGGCAAACGTCAAGGGCACAGTCTTCAAAAAAACCTGTGTTAAATGCCAGAATTGTTTTGGTCCGAGGGTCCGCTCCAGCAATCAGAGCTTCAAGCCCTCCACAGGATTGACCGGCTACTGCTATCTTTTCGAGATCAGCACGCCCCTGCAGTTGCTCCTGGCCTTCTTCAGATGCCAGCCAGTCCATCGCATCAATTTGGTTTTGAGGAACAACTGCCCCCCCGGTGATGGCAGGTGCATCAAACGCACCGTTAGCAACCACAATGAAGCCATGTGAGGACACCATGGTTGAAATGAAAAGAAACCCATAATTACTGTCACGACAGGCACCGTTGGCCCACACCACAACAGGAATGGAAGCAGGTTCAAACAGATCTAGATGCTGGGGACGATACAGGGTATGCGCAGCAAGGCCCTGAGTTGCTTCCCTGACAGTTGAATAGGACTGCTCGATAGCGCGCCTGGAAAAATCATAAACCTCTTCTACCTGAGCAGTAGCAATTTGAAAAACAGCACCCGTACACAGGGCAATTGCCTGTAAGCTCATTAGTAATCTTGCCTTTAACATTGTATTACTCCTGATACTTTTTAATAACTAGAATAATTGCTTTGATCAATCCATCTGCTTTTTCATAAACTTCCAGCCAGGCATCTCACATAGGCCGCAGTTTTCACCAATGAACATTCCTGCAGCCCGCTGATCACCTTTCAGTTGCCATAGCATCCAGGCACTGGCCAATTTGCTATAGTCACCACCATTGACTGCAACACGAAAGGTCCCACCGTGACCAATCTGATTTTCGGCAAAAATAATTGGCACGTGGTTGATACGATTATAATCATCCAGCCCATTTTCATAAGCAACATCACTCGGCCCACCATTAATATAGGCGACAGGTGTATGAATCCTTTCCAATGCATCTTTGTAAACCGTAATACCGCTACGACCCGATGCAGGTCCGGCATTGACTACCCCACTGTTGAAAATAATGGCCGTATCGATGCGTGGATCAGCAGCAATCACGATTGCTTGCAAGCCACCACAGCTATGCCCCATCACTGCAATACTGTCCATATCAACATGTCCGAAGAGTGGGCTAGCAGGATCACTATTCTGCCTTTCAGCCCAGCTGATGGCATCAATCAGTTGCTGCGGTGTTGTGGGATCAATGGCACGCTGAACCACCGTGCCGTCATCCTGAACCACGTCCTGTGTCGGAGGCAGTGCCGAAACATTTTCAGCATGCGGATACCCGGCAGAAATCACGACAAAACCATGCGAAGAAACTTCTCGGTGAAAATCACTGTAGCCCAGCCCATTATCCATGCAGGCTCCATTACCCCAGAGAATCAATGGCAACTCCCCTGCCGGCATGCTGGCCGGTCGATAAACCGTGTTGTCAGGCATAGAGGCAAAGTATTCTGCCAATGCTGGATAGGGGCCGCTACCCGCGGCTTCTGCCACAATACCCAGCGGCATTGAATTTGCCGGTGACTGCGCGAGGCTTATCTCCGATATAAAAACAAGTTGTAGGAAAGACAGTGTTGCAGCGATGGATTTCATTGTCATTGTTATCACCATGTTTAGTGTTTTGCTAATATTCAAAGTTCTGTAATGCATGAAAAGTGCCTAGCTTGTTTATAAGGGAATACTCTCGGCTGTTTCTGTCTTATATAGGATCAGAGCGTTTATAGAACTCAGTTGCAGGCAGTATCCTGTAGCGGCTCGTTGGCAAATCTTGCCTCAAACCAGTCTGCAGCAAGATGTCCACCGGGCTCAAAAACACCAAAATGATCAGCCCCCGCCATTTCAATATAAGACACGCTATTACCCTGCTCGCACATATCAGCAAGCACCCGGCGGGTCAGCTCAACCGGCACGTCGACATCTTGATCTCCCTGAATAATCAAAAAGGGAATCTCTTTTGCAATTGGCAAAAAAGCGTCATTTTTTTCCAGCCAGGCCCGCCAGGCAGTGCCCAGCTGCAAAGCTTCGGGTTTGGCATAGGGCTCATCAAGCTGGGCAGCCGCGCCGAAAATTTCATAGCAACCCCAGGATTGCGCTGTCAGCATGGCCAGTCCGGTTTCCGTCAAAATATCACTGAGTTTCAGCTCGGGATGTCCTACCTGCAAACCGGCCATACGCATAATGAAATAACCGCTGTTTACCGGTATATCAAGATCATAAAAAGATAGGTCAAGATGTCGTGAAGCGGGTGCCAGCGGTATGGCGCCGACCAGCTTGAATTCTGGCGCATACTCAGCGGCAATATGGGCAGCCCAAAAGGCTGTCTGGCCACCCTGTGAAAAACCGTAAATACCGATATCCGTCCCGGCCATGGCAGCCGGTAGATGTCTCGCTGCACGGGCAATATCAAAAGAGGCCTTGGCCTGTAGCTCTCCCTGCAAATAAGCCGTTGCTCCGGGCACGCCCGAGCCCTGGTAGTCACTCATCACAACAACATAGTTGCGTGCCAGCAGGCTCTCTATGCCGGGAACCCGGCTTGAGCTGCCATCCAGCGGATATAGTTCATTGCGTGAAGGTGCACAGGAATCCTGGGTGCCGGTGGTGCCGGTCGCCCAGATGATAATCTCGCGGGGCGTGACAGCAGGAGCGCGGGGTACATAAATTTCACCTGAAACATAGTCCAATTCGCCCTCAGCTCCCTCGCTGACATAAATCACGTTCCAGCCTCTGGCATGTGGCGGCGCATCCCGGCGTTCCTGCATCCAGTAAATATCACCGAGCTGAGCACCCTCACTGACGCTATCTGGAATCACATCCCAAAATCCGGAGCCGTCAGGCCCCTGAGCAATGGGCTGCCCCAGCAAGGCACTGTGAGAAAGTAGCAGTAGCGGAAACAGCAAAATATGATAGCAATTTTTCATTTTTCTCTCTTAAACGTATTTATTATAAAATATTTTATTTTCAATAATTTAATATGTTTTTATAAAGTAATTTATACGTATTATATAGAGCCAAAACCCTCAAGTTGGAAGTACCTGCAGCCCTCACAATTCCTGTATAAGGACCTCTCGGAATCTGACCACACCCTGCCCATACTGGAGGGCAATGAAGCCTGAACTCAGCTGATCATCATCAACATTAACAGTCTCAATACCGTTCATGCGAACTTCCAGATGAGTTCCCTGAGCAAGAATTTCAAAGCGATTCCACTGGTTGGCAGCATCAATCTGCGCCATTGGTGCTGCAACATTCACAATACTACCGGTTCGATAGGTCGGATCGGCTCGCTGGTCAAAGATATTCACCTCATAGCAGTTTTCCGCACCAATGTTCTGACTACTGTCACAGCGAATGAAAACACCACTGTTCGCTTCAGGACTGGTCCAGAACTCGACTACCAGTCGATAGTCGTCATAAGGTCTATCTGAAACCAAGAAGCCTGCTTGACCGGAACCCTCGGCATAGCCATTGGCGAAAGTCCAGTCGGCGTTTCCGACCTCATTCCAACCTGCCATGCTCCTGCCATCGAAAATGGTACGCATGCTGTTAAAGCTGACCCAGCTACAGGCACTGAGCAAAATAGCCAGTAAGGCAATTGTCATCGATTTAAAGATATTCAAGG
>JAYQVM010000142.1:0-3753 GCA_038148435.1 Gammaproteobacteria bacterium
AATTTCAAACGCTGACAATGAAAAGCTTCACCGGCTGATAATACAATTTCAAGATCAGCTACTTTTATACAGGCTTATGCTTGAGCTTGCCAAAGCAAAAAGGGACAACAATCATGAGTATCATGATTATCTAATCGATTTTTATTACACGAGACGCTTTCCCCATAAACTCTCAGTCGATGATATAGATTTCAACAATAATGAAGATAATCCTCAATTAATCTGAATTAGATTTCTAAGCCAATTTTACGGTTAAGAGATTCTCAGACAAAATACAGATTTAAATTTATCCTCTACAAGCTATATAAAACTTATAATCCTTTATTTCCGGTAATAAAGATTACCGGAAATAAAGGATTTAGATTAATATGCTCTATATTTTCAATATGTTAGGGAAGTCAGGTTCTCCTTTAAGGCTTATATGCTTGGTGTTTGAATGGATATTTAAATATCTACCCCTATCTTGCCAAAGTGGCTGCCGGACTCCTCATAACGAAAAGCATCTGCCAGATTTGCCAGCGCAAAGCTCTTGTCTATTACCGGCTTAACACCTGAGGCATTAATTCCCTTGACCATATCCTGTTGCTGTCGGCGACTACCCACAATCATGCCTTGCATCTTCATTTGCTTGCGCATGAAGGTTGCCGTTGGAATATCCCCTGTTACACCAGTCAACACGCCCATAAGGTGAATATGACCACCAATTCGTCCGGCAGTAATGGATTGCGGCAAGGTTGCTGGGCCACCAACTTCGATAATGTGATCAACGCCCAGTCCATCAGTCCAATCCAGCACGGTTTGCCCCCATTCTGTATTTTGCCGGTAATTTAGCGTCTGTTCGACTCCAAGCTTTTGTAATCGTTTGATTTTTTCATCCGAAGATGAGGTGGCAAAGACCCGCGCCCCCATGGCTCTGGCGAAGAGCAGGGCGAAGATGGAAACACCGCCGGTACCCAGAATAAGCACAGTATCACCGGCTTTTAGCTTGCCGTGTACTACAAGAGAACGCCAGGCGGTCAGTCCCGCAGTGGTAAGCGAGGCTGCTTCTATCGGGGTATAACCCTCAGGCGCCAACGTAAACCAGCTAGCCGGCCTGGTTACCATTTCACAGGCATATCCATCGATGCCATCACCTGGGGTTCTGGCAAAGTCGGCCACCGTAGGCGGACCGTCCTGCCAATCAGGGAAAAAGCAAGAAACAACGTGATCACCTACTTTGAATTCAGTAATACCATCGCCTACAGCTGTAATAGTGCCGGCACCATCAGATAACGGAATTCGCCCATCGGCGGGCTTCATGATGCCTTTAACAACATTGTAATCATGATAATTAAGCGAACTGCCCTGTATTTTGACCTGGATTTCTCCCGCTTTGGGCTCCGGCACATCATCTAGATCAGTAAAGTGAAGATTATCCAGTCCTGCAGGTTGTTTTATCTTAATACCTTTCATTAATTATTCCTTTTAACTTATTGTTAATTATTATTTATTTTATTTTCTCTCATTGTGACGAACTCTTCTGCAGCGGTCGGATGTATGCCAATAGTCTGATCCAGCTGAGCTTTGGTCAGTCCGCATTTCATAGCAGCTGCAAAGCCCTGAATGATCTCACCGGCATCACTGCCCATCATATGCATTCCCAGGACCCGATCTGAACCCTTTTCAACAATAATCTTCATGTAAGTGCGTTCATCTCGGCCACTCAGGGTGTGCTTCAGGTGCCTGAAATCACTTTCATAGACCTCATATTCAAGGCCTGAATCTATCGCAGCATCCTCGCTTAGACCCACCGTCGCCAGGTTTGGGTGGCTGAACACGGCTGTGGCTATATTGCTGTAATCCATTTCACTGTCGGCTTTCAAAAATAGGCGCTTTGCCAATACCATGCCTTCAGCCAGCGCTACCGGCGTCAGGGCAAGTCGCCCTACTACATCGCCAAGCGCATAAATCGAGGGCTCAGCTGTCTGAAAGTGCTCGTCCACCTCAATATTACCCCTTTGATCAAGCTCCACACGGGTATTTTCCAGACCCAAGCCTTCTGTGCGGGCCTTGCGACCTGTCGCGTAGAGCACGCAATCATAGCTTGTTTCAGTGCCGTCATGGTCGGTAACGATTCGCTTACCCTGCTCGTCCTGCCTGATGGAAATGATATCTGTGTTCAAGCGCAGGGAAACATGTTTTGCCAGCTCTTCGGCGAATTTCTGCCGTAAATCACGGTCAAAGTTTCCCAGCGGCGAGCTGCCTCGATAAGACAGTGTGGTTTGCGCACCTAGACCGGCAAAAATACCGGCAAATTCAACAGCAATATAACCACCACCAACAATCAGGATGGATGCTGGCATTTCATCCAAATCGAATATTTCATTGGATGTCAGCGCCAGTTCACGTCCTGCAATATCCGGCACAAAGGGCCAGCCGCCGGTAGCCAGTAGTATGCGCTCAGCCTGATAAGACGTGCCATCTACTACTACTGTGTGGGCATCAAGCAGACTGGCATGACCTGAGAGCACCTCTACCCCGGCCGAGTTCAGAATATTGTTGTAGATGCCGTTTAGCCGGCTGATTTCTGACTGCTTGTTATCTCTCAGGCTTGACCAGTGAAAAGTTGGGGTTGACACACGCCAGCCATAGGCCGTGCTGTCTTCGAAATCATAATGAAAATGGCTGGCATAGCTGTAAAGCTTCTTGGGGATACAGCCCACATTAACACAAGTTCCTCCAAGGAATTTATCCTCGACAATAGCAACTTTCGCGCCGTATGAAGCTGCCATTCGAGCTGTACGAACTCCGCCCGAACCGGCGCCGATCACAAACAGGTCATATTTCTGCATGAGAATTCCAGTTAACTGAAGGATGGATAGTTAAAAACTGGCTAATTTTACAGAAAACATACCCACTTTTGTTGCAAAACGTTATCATTGATCATGAATATGAAGTTAAATGTTGTGAAAAAACTCGTTTTATTTCTCATACTTATTTTATCGACCAGTCAGATACTGGCCGAATTTCAGCGCACCAGCAATGGCATGGTCAGCTCCCGCTCAGATATCGCCTCAGAAGTCGGTAAGGACATCATGGCGCAGGGTGGCAACGCGATTGATGCTGCTGTTGCTGTTGGATTTGCGCTGGCAGTGACCTACCCTTCAGCAGGCAACATTGCCGGCGGAGGCTTCCTGGTGATGCGCAGGGCAGAAGGCGACGTCTTCACCCTCGATTTTCGCGAAAAAGCGCCTGCTGCCTCTCATCGCGATATGTTTCTAGACGAAAACGGCGAAGTCGATCGCCAACTTTCTTTAAACAGCCTGCAGGCCAGCGGAGTTCCCGGCTCAGTCGCCGGACTACTGGAAGCCCTCGATCGCTTCGGCAGCATGCCCCGGGAAATGGTTCTGGCTCCTGCTATTGCTCTGGCTGAAGAAGGTTTTATTCTCAATCAAGACCTGGCCTCACAGTTTGAAAACAATCTGCCACGCTTTACTGCCTACCCCTCTTCCCTGCAGGTTTTCAGCAAGAATGGGCAGCCTTATCGTGCAGGAGAGCGTTGGGTACAGCCTGAACTGGCTGCCTCACTGAAACGTATTGCTGAGCGGGGACGTGATGGATTTTATAGCGGGGAAACGGCTGAGCTGCTGGTTGCCAGCATGCAGGAAAATAACGGATTAATCACCCATGAAGACCTGCTCGCCTATGAGCCAGTCTGGCGTGAACCGGTAAACGGCACTTATCGTGGTTATGAAATATGGTCCATGCCAACCC
>JAYQVM010000143.1:0-3749 GCA_038148435.1 Gammaproteobacteria bacterium
AGCTGCAAACGTAAGGGTAAGCTGTTGAAATAATTCATTGAATAGTTTCCGTTATCTCATCGAATGGGGGATAAATTTAGGGGGGCAATCATAAAGAAAAAAGCCGCAGGGGTAAAATGTTATTCTATAAATGGCTGCTTATAACAAAATAGAAGCATAGAATAGCGACATGAACAAAGAAAATGAGCATATAAAAGCAGAAACCTCAGAGCGTGAACCCCTCTTATTGATTGACGATCATGAGGAGGAAGTCTCAGAAGATGGCCGCAAGGTCAGACGGCGGGGTATTTTCCTGTTGCCAAATATGTTGACAACCGGTGCTTTGTTTGCAGGGTTTTTTGCTGTTATTTCAGCAATGAACGGTGAGTTTCACAATGCCTGTATAGCAATTCTGGCAGCGATGATCTTAGATGGATTGGATGGTCGAGTAGCGCGGCTGACCAATACGCAAAGTGCTTTCGGTGCGGAATACGATTCGCTGTCCGATCTGGTGGCTTTTGGACTGGCGCCAGCGCTGATCTGTTTTAGTTGGGCTCTGTCCAGCCTGGGTACCTTGGGTTGGACTGCTGCCTTCTTCTATGTAGCCTGCGCCGCCCTGCGGCTAGCCCGCTTTAACATGCAGCTGGGCACAGTCAACAAACGTATCTTTGTTGGGCTTGCCAGTCCGGCGGCCTCTGGCCTAGTGGTATTCATGGTTTGGGCTGCGGATGAATATGCCGTTGAGGTAAGTGTCGCAATTGCCCTTCTAGCAGCTCTTGTGACGCTAATGGCGGGCTTCCTTATGGTGCTAAATGTGCATTACCATAGTTTTAAGGATATGGATTTCAAAAACCGGGTGCCTTTTTTTGTCATCCTTATGGTCATTCTGCTCTTTGTGATCATATCCTGGGACCCGCCAGTGGTGCTATTCATCATGGCCGTGCTGTATGCGGCATCGGGTCCGATTGCCAAGTTCTACTTTTACCGAAAAAAGCGTCAGGTTGCTGGCCATGATTCTGAATAAGAAACAAGCTACAAACTAAATGCGGGCTGTGACTTTTTTCGATCAGATGGTTCTAAAAAATAAGGCTGGCAGTATCGGACTTGTTGAGTTGAAGGAACAAAGCTGTTAAAAGTCAAGGTAATTAAAGAAGTAACATGCATGTCCCAAAGGGAAAAATACAAACCCATGATTATCAAAACTCGTAAACAAATTCCTTCGTCGGAAATCACCTCAGAGAAGGCTTACCGCAATCGTCGTCAGTTTTTAACAGGGGGGATAAACCTTGCTCTGGGAGCCGGTGTTGCTGGCAGTGGACTGCTGTCGCCAACGGCCATGTCGCAGGATGGCACGCAAGCCCGCAGCGCGGCACAGTTAAACCTTGCGGCCAAGCCGCAGTGGCTGGCCCGCCAGGTGGCGCAAAGCAGGGGGGCTCCCGAGTCGGGCCCCTACACCACTAAGGAGCGCCTGACGCCATACCAGGATGTAACGACCTACAATAATTTTTATGAGTTTGGCACGGCCAAGTCTGATCCTGCGCAGTATGCCGAAGATTTCCAGGTAGAACCCTGGACTCTCGAAGTGCTCGGCGAAATAAACCGTCCGGGAACCTATAACCTAGAAGATCTGCTTAGAGGTATCAGCTTTGAGGAGAGAATCTACCGCCATCGCTGTGTGGAGGCCTGGTCTATGGTTATTCCCTGGATTGGCTTTTCCCTATCGGAGCTGATCAACCAGTTTGAGCCTAATGGCAATGCCAACTTTGTTGAATTTCAGACCCTGGTGGATCCCGCCCAGTTTCCGGAGCAACGTTCACGCTTTGCCCTGATTGACTGGCCCTATCAGGAGGGCCTGCGTATAGATGAAGCGATGCATCCGCTGACCATCATGGCCGTGGGTGTCTATAACGATATTCTCCCAGCGCAAAACGGCGCGCCATTCCGCCTGATCGTACCCTGGAAATATGGCATCAAATCTATTAAGTCCATTGTGCGTATCAACTTCCGCCGAGATATGCCGGCAACCACCTGGAATGATATCCAGGCCAATGAATATGGCTTTTATTCCAATGTGAATCCTGAGGTCAGTCATCCGCGTTGGTCACAGGCGACTGAACGACGATTGCCGTCTGGCCTGTTTGATCAACGGATACCCACACAAATGTTCAACGGCTATGCCGACGAGGTTGCACATTTGTATGCCGGTATGGATTTGCGCAACAATTATTAAGCAGAATTTACCCGGTCCCCTTTGGATCACGGAGAACTCACTTGTTAATCAAAACAAAAAAAAAGATCCCCTCTTCAGAAATCACTCCCGAAAGGATGTATAGAAATCGCCGTGACTTTCTAAGGCAATCAGCGAATGTAGCGATTGGTGCCGGGGCACTTAGCAGCGGCTTGATTTCTCCCAGTGCTGAGGCGCAGGCTGATCTAATGGCACGTGCGCCGGCTGATCTCAACCTGGCTTCCAAACCCCAATGGCTGGTGGATAAAGTCAGAAGCCGGATAGATGCACCGGCCTCAGGCCCCTTTACGAGCGATGAGTCACTGACACCATTTGATGATATCACGACCTATAACAACTTCTTTGAGTTTGGCACTGGTAAGGGCGACCCTGCTAGCCGGTCCAGCGGTTTCAGTATTGATCCTTGGTCAGTGGAAATTAGTGGTGAAGTAAACCGTCCGGGCACCTTTACATTGGAGGATATTCTCAGGCCGCATGACTTCGAGGAACGTATTTACCGCCTGCGCTGTGTGGAGGCTTTTTCCATGGTTGTGCCCTGGATTGGTTTTCCCCTGGCAGATCTGATTAGCCGATTTGAACCGACGGGCAACGCTCGCTTTGTTGAATTTGAAACCCTTTATGATCCCGATCAGATGCCCGGGCACAGACAGCGCCTCTCGGCACTGACCTGGCCATACCGGGAGGGGTTGCGCATGGATGAAGCCATGCACCCATTGACCATCATGGCAGTCGGCCTCTATGACGATATACTGCCCACTCAGAACGGGGCGCCGCTGAGGCTGGTTGTGCCCTGGAAATATGGGTTCAAGAGCATCAAGTCAGTGGTGCGAATTAACTTCAGAGCAGATATGCCACCCACCACCTGGAATGATTATGCGTCTAATGAGTACGGTTTTTATTCTAATGTGAACCCGGAAGTTCGTCATCCGCGCTGGTCACAAGCCACGGAAAGGCGACTACCTTCCGGACTTTTTGACCAACGGATACCCACCCAGATGTTTAACGGTTACGCTGAAGAAGTGGCTCACCTCTATGAGGGTATGAATTTAAGAGCTAATTTCTAGTTATCGCTGCCGAATTAAAGCGCCAATGATGAAGCCTCTAGTCTTGAACTGACATTATAGCTTTTTTGATGAAGGTGTTCATCAGGCTTATAACGCTGACCTTGGAGAAATGGACAGCTTTGGGTAAAGAGAGGAAGTATTTCGGATAATTTACCCGGATTGAGAACTGAGAGCACTGGTTGCCGAGGAGGATATAATTTTTAAATCAAGCTCCGAAGAATCAAAAAGAGACCAAACAAGTCTGTCCGCGGCCAAGGTCAATGGTTCGTTGGGTAAAAGAGCTGGATAGCAAGGATGGTTATTTGTTCAGTCTGAACCTTCCTTATAAGATTGCCACATTCTGTGTCTCGCATGGTCACTCATTTCATGTATTCCTGCTGGCGAATGAAGAGTGTTTTGATGCTCGACACTATTACCCGCAGTTCAACTGTGGCTCTGATCTTAGACTCTTTCAAAAT
>JAYQVM010000144.1:0-3732 GCA_038148435.1 Gammaproteobacteria bacterium
GCTGAACAAGTCTTTTCAATCCTAAATCAATAAAGGATAACCATGAAGAAGTACCATATTTATGCTCTGGGCAATGCGCTCGTTGACAAGGAATTCGAAGTTGATGATAGTTTTTTTGCTCAAGAAAGTATCCAAAAAGGAATCATGACGCTGGTCGATGGCGAATTACAAGAAACTACTTTAAAACGTCTGACTGAGCGTTTTGGCCTAAAAAAACGTGCCGGTGGCGGTTCTGCGGCCAACACGCTATATGCGGCATCCCAATTCGGTGCTAATACCTTTTATTCCTGTAAAGTTGCCAATGATGAATTTGGTGATTTTTATCTGCAGGAGCTCGGCCAGCACAATATCGAAACCAACCTAGACAGTATCCGTGGAAATGAGGGCGTTACCGGTAAATGCCTGGTCATGGTCAGCCCGGATGCCGAACGAACCATGCTCACATATCTGGGCATTTCAGAAAACCTGACCAAAGCGGATATTCATGAAGACGCACTGGCCAATTCGGACTATCTGTATCTGGAAGGCTATCTGGTCTCCTCGCCGACTGCACGGGAAGCATGTATCCATGCGAGAAAAGTTGCCGAAGCAAAAGGTGTCGCAACCGCGATAACCCTGTCAGATCCAGCCATGGTGCAATTTTTTCGCGGCGGTCTGGAAGACATGATTGGAGACGGCGTTGACCTCTTATTCGCCAACCATGTGGAAGCGATGAGCTGGACCGGCGAAGAAACTGTCGAAGCGGCAGCCGAAGGCCTCAAAGCTATCGCCAGAACTCTGGTGATTACAAGAGGCGCCAAAGGCGCACTGCTGTTCGATGGAGAAAAGTACATCGAAATCGCCGCCCACCCGGTGAAAGCAATCGACTCCAATGGTGCTGGCGATATTTTCGCCGGGGCATTTTTGTATGGCATTTCAAACGGACTGGATTTTGAAACAGCCGGTCGACTGGCCAGTTTGAGTGCGGCAACGCTGGTTTGTGAATTTGGTCCCAGACTGCCACCGGCAAAACATCTGGAACTCCTTCAGCAGGTTGTCTGAGTTACATCGATCCCAACTGCAAGCGGCGCTTGAAAAATTCGAGTCGGCGTTGCAGGCTTTGGGTATTTCCCGGCCCCAGTCGCATCAGTAATTTTTCCACATCGGTGAAATTTTCAACTTCAGGGTCAGCATACAGATAATTCAGACTTGGCCTGATCAGTTGCTGTGGCTGCGGTGCGCTTCGGGCATTCAGTACCTGGTCTATCGCCGTGATTAAAACTTCGTCAAACTCGGAATCCGGGATTCCCATCTCAGCATAGGCCTGACTAAATAGCGGAAACTTGTGCTTATAATATGATCCGTCCGTTTCTGTATCGATATTGCTCAATACATTGACCGATGCATCAAAACGACGGTAAGACGACTCATCCATCAGGAAAAACTCACTGCCCAGCTCCCTGACCTGCATGGCTTGTTGAGGCACCTGCAGCGGTAAATTTCTGTCCGGAAATTCACCCCGGCTGACATTCTCTATCAGCACGACAAACTTGCGAATCAGCTCTTCTGACACCAGGTGTGTAATTACCGCACTGCCACCATCAATCTCCGCCAGTGAGTTCAGGACAAAAGCATCACTGTCATTCAAATCTGGCAAAGGTGCAGGCTGGAGTTCTAACTCTGGTGCTTCTACCGGCTCACTTTGGATTTCCAATTGGGGTTCAGTTTCTTCTGTGAGCACCACCAGTTCCTCGACTGGTTCCAGCACAGGCTCATCAGTTGGTGGCGCGGCTGGAACCACCGGTACCGGTTGGGGGATCTGTATCGGAGCCTGACTGACAATTTCAGTAATGGCTTCGTCATCTCTCCCGCTGATCATCATGAACACCCCAAAAAGGATGATAATGCCGATTACCAGCGCGAATATCAGTTTGTTGTCATTCATTTTTAGTCACTATTGGCAGATACTTGCAAGTCGATAAAATTCCAGAAGCTATAGGGTCGCTATAGTTTAATACCGGCGCTATTAATACTAACAGTAAAATGGAAAAATAGTTTTTCAGTCATAAAAAAGCCCGAATCCTGACAGAATTCGGGCTTTTCGAGTATTACTGGGAAGAACTAGGCTTGGGCTTTTTCATCCTCCGTAACGTCTTTCATGCTGAGACTGATCTTACCACGGTCATCCACTTTCAGAACCTTGACAACAATATCCTGACCTTCACTGAGATGGTCAGTTACTTTTTCGACACGCTCCTGGGCAATCTGGGAAATATGAACCAAACCATCCTTACCTGGCAGGATAGTGACAAAGGCACCGAAATCGACAATTTTGGATACCACGCCCTTATATATTTGACCAACTTCAGCTTCAGCGGTAATTTCCTCAACCCTGGCGATAGCTGCATCACGTGAGGCCACATCCTCACCGTAGATACGTACATTTCCATCATCATCGATATCAATGGATGCACCCGTATCTTCAGTAATCGAGCGAATAGTCGCACCACCCTTTCCGATCACATCGCGGATTTTATCCGGGTCAATCTTAAAAGAAGCCATACTCGGAGCATTTTCAGAAACGCTGGCGCGAGACTCTGAAATCACTTTGTTCATCTCGCCCAGAATATGCAGTCTGGCCGCATTGGCTGACTGCAGGGCAGTTTCCATGATCTCTTCGGTGATACCTTGAATTTTGATATCCATCTGCAGAGCCGTTACACCTTTGGTTGAACCGGCAACCTTGAAATCCATGTCGCCCAGATGATCCTCATCACCCAGAATGTCAGTCAACACGGCAAAGCCGTCATCTTCCTTGATCAGGCCCATGGCAATCCCTGCTACCGGTGCTTTCAATGGGACACCAGCATCCATCAGCGCCAGACTGGTTCCGCAAACGGACGCCATCGACGAAGAACCGTTGGATTCCGTAATCTCAGAAACCACACGAATCGCATAAGGGAATTCTTCCTCATTCGGCAATACGGCAGCGACACCACGTCGTGCCAGACGCCCATGACCAATTTCGCGACGTTTTGGTCCACTCATAAAACCTGTTTCACCAACACTGAAGGGCGGAAAGTTATAGTGCAGCATGAAGGCATCCTTCTTGGTACCGGACAAATCCTCAATCAGCTGCGCATCACGGATAGCTCCCAGCGTGGCAACGACCATCGCCTGTGTTTCACCACGGGTAAACAGCGCAGAACCATGCGTCTTCGGCAAAATACCGGTCTCAACCACAATGGGACGAACCGTATTATTATCACGCCCGTCAATACGCGGCTGCCCATCAATGATATTTCGACGAACAACCTTTTTTTCTAGAGAAGAGAAAATTTCTTGCACTTCACCGGCACTGACGCCATCTTCAGACTCTTCATTGGCAAACTGCTTTACAGCCTGTTCCTGCAAGCCTCTCAGGGTATCCTGACGCTGAATTTTTTCGGATATCCGATACGCTTCGGTAATACCACCACTAAAAGCTGAAGTTATGGCATCAATCAGCGCAGTATTCTTCGCTTCGGGCACCCATTCCCAATCGGGCTTGCCTGCTTCGGCCTTGAGTTCACTGACAGCCTGGATCACCGTCTGCATTTCCTGATGTCCAAATAAAACCGCACCCAACATCAGGTCTTCACTTAATTCCTTGGCTTCAGATTCCACCATTAGGACAGCAGATTCGGTACCTGCCACTACCATGTCCAGATCAGATTCCTGCAGCTTGGCATAGCCGGGATTAAGGATATATCC
>JAYQVM010000145.1:0-3673 GCA_038148435.1 Gammaproteobacteria bacterium
TCGAGCTTTTCGAGATCAGCCAGTAAATCCTCTGCATAGGCACTGATGCGGATAAACCATTGTGGAATTTTACGGCGCTCAACCGGCGCACCCGATCGCCAGCCGCGACCATCAATGACCTGCTCATTGGCCAGAACAGTCTGGTCTACAGGGTCCCAGTTGACCTCGGCTTCTTTTTTATAAATCAGACCTTTTTCATAGAGCTTGATGAAGAACCATTGCTCCCAGCGGTAATAATCCGAATGACAGGTCGCGATTTCCCGTTCCCAGTCATAGGCATAACCCAGTTGCTGCAATTGGCCTCGCATATAGTCAATATTTTGAAGCGTCCAATGCGAAGGAGGTACATTGTTTTTCATCGCGGCATTTTCGGCGGGCAGGCCAAAGGCATCCCACCCCATGGGCTGTAATACGTTTTTCCCCAGCATGCGCTGGTAACGGGAAATGACGTCGCCAATGGTGTAATTACGCACATGCCCCATGTGCAGTCTTCCACTGGGGTAGGGGAACATGGACAGACAGTAAAACTTTTCGCGCTGAGGATCTTCAGTAACCCGAAAACTTTGTGCCTCCTGCCAGAATTCCTGGGCAGTTTTCTCGATATGCTGATGTGAATAGTCGTCGCTGAGCTGTGATGCCATGGCTATGATTTGCTTTACATTTATGCTAAAAAAAGATCGCATAGGATACCGTAGATGCGTGATTAACGGTAGTTGTGCTTGATTTCCCAGCTGTATTAGCTCGACTTAGCCTGAGAAAAAATTTTTATTATGTTTTTCGGCACTCACTGACTATACTGACACTCCCTGCTCAGGTGTGTCTGTGTTGACAGACACCTAAATGGGAAACCGGTGTGAATCCGGTGCTGCCCCCGCAACGGTAAGAGATGTCCTGGAAATTTTCCCTACCTCGAGCCCGATACCAGCCTGACAGGTTCATAAACTATGATGCGGAGGGCGTCGTCAGGGTGGTTATCACCCAGCCTGTACTTCCCTCCCTCTGCTATAAATAAGTGCGATGAGTATTCAAATGAACAAGCATTGCTTTGGCTTCATCCTGACGGCCTTGCCGCTACTGTCAGTTGCCCAGGAGCAGTTCAGCACGGAAGAAATCACGGTAAGTGTCAGCCGGACTGAACGCTCCTTGCTGGGAGTGTCTGCTTCTGTTGAGGTGTTAGATGCCGATGACCTCAGTGCTTACAGGAACTTTTCCCTGATCGATGTGCTGGGTCAACTCACGGGCTTGTCCATCAGTAACAGTGGTGGTCCCGGTAAACAAAGCACACTCCGAATCCGTGGAGAAGAAGGTTACCGTACCCGGGTGCTGATAGATGGTGTCGAGGTCTCTGATGTCTCTTCGACCCAGATTCAGGCACAGCTGGAGCATTATCTGGCAGCGGGCGTGGAGCGCGTTGAGGTGCTGCGCGGGCCTCAGGGCATGATGTACGGAGCTGATGCGGGGGGGGTGCTGAACATTGTTACCAGCCGTTCTGGAGAGGAATTGAGCGGTGAGTTAAATATCAGTTATGGTGCCGATGAAACCAGCAATCTGAATGCTTCTGCTGCAGGCAGATGGCTGCGGATTGGCTATAGTCTGCAAGTGGCTGAGATGAATTCCCAAGGGTTCAATGCTAGCAAACTGGACACGCTCAGACCGGATGATGATGGCTATACCAACCAGACTGCAGGGATTAACCTGAGTTATGAGCTGAATGACAGCTGGCAGCTGCTGGGAGGGTATCAGCAGATTGACAGTGAAACGGAATTTGATGGCTGTTTTGGGCTGGCAGGAAGCAGCCATGACTGCCTGTCGACTTTCCGCCAGAATAATCTGCATCTGAAGCTTGAGGGCAGTAGCTCGACATTCAGGCAGCAGCTAGCCTGGCACCATAGCCGTAGCGGGCGCTCGACCTACACAGATGCACTTCCCTTGTTGCAAACCCAGGGGCAACTGGAGCAGATGCTCTACCTGGGAGACTATCAAATCACAGATCAGCGTGCAGTTCTCATTGGCTTTGATCTACAGCGTGCCCGGCTGGAAGAAGCAACTGAGCTGCATGAGCGGGGACAGCAGGCAATTTTTGCGGAATGGCGCGATAGACTGGGTTCGGCTTTTTATTACAGTGCTGGTATACGGCATGATGATAATGATGATTTTGGGATCCATGATAGTTACCGCCTGGGTCTGGTCTACCTGTTGGACTTGCCTGCTGGCAGTCTGAAATTCAAGGCCAATGCCGGAAATGGCTTTCGCGCTCCCAGCCTGTATGAGCTTGCCTATAATCGCGGGGCTTTTGCTTATCCGCCGGCATCGCTGCATGCCTTACAGGAAGAACGCAGCAGGGGTTGGGATGCAGGTATAGAAATTAGTAGTGATACAGGCAAGACGCTTGAAATCGTCTATTTCAAACAGGCCATCCAGGATGCCATTGAATTTGATCTGGCTACTTTTTCAGGCTATCTGCAGCGCAGCGGAAGCAGTCAGGCACAGGGGCTCGAACTGGCTTATCGGCAGGCTCTGCCTGCAGGACTGGAGCTGAGTATCAACTATACCTACACTGACACGCAGGATGCCTTGGGCAGACAAAGAATTCGCCGACCAGGGCAGCAAAGCAATTTGACACTGAGCTACCATAGTCCGCAGCAGCGTTTAAGGCTGCTATTGAGCTGGCAACAGCGCGCTGATGTGGTTGATGAATATTATGATCCCGCCAGTTTTAGTAATACGCGTACGGAACTGGCTGACTTTCAGGTAGTGAATGTTCATGCGTCATTTGAGCTTTTTAAACGCTTGAATCTATCTTTGCGAATCAATAATCTGTTTAATCAGAATTACCAGGAAGTGTTTAATTATAATGTGGCTGGCCGTTCGATATATGTCGGCGCAAGGTTTCTGTTCTAGCAATGAAGGATAAAGGAAAGAACCTCAGGCACAAGCAACGCATGCAGGCTTTAAAAAAGCAGGTGGATAGCAGCCTTGCCAGCGCCAACAAGGATCAGGGACTCTGTCTTTTGCTGACCGGTGATGGCAAGGGAAAAACTAGTTCGGCATTTGGCATGCTCATGCGTTCCCTGGCCTACGGCAAGGCAGTGGGGATTGTTCAGTTCATCAAGGGAGAGCAGCCTTCCGGGGAGGAGAACTATATCAGACAAATGCATCCTGAAATTCCGTTTTATCAGATGGGGACAGGGTTTACCTGGAACACCCAAGACAGGGAAGCAGACATTCATGCTGCCTTGCAAACCTGGACTGAGGCAAAAAAATTACTGAAAGATGAGAGTATTGAATTGTTACTTTTGGATGAGTTGACTTATATGCTCTCGTTTAAATACCTGGAAGAGCAGGAAGTTGTGAATGCCATTCGCAGTCGGCCCAATGGTCAGCATGTTGTGATTACGGGCAGAGGAGGAGGTAAGGCTCTGAAGGAACTGGCAGATACCGTTAGTGAGATTCGCAATATCAAGCATGCCTATGAATCAGGTATTAAGGCTCAACAGGGGGTAGATTATTGAGAATCCTAGATTAGGCAAAAGAAATATTACTCATTTATTATTTATTTACTAGTTAGCTATAGTCGAAAAAAAAGGCAAATAATCATCTGCCTTTTTTGTTTTATCGCTGAGGTTATTACAGCTAAGTAATGCTTATCTCGCTTGAATTGTCCCGTAATCCC
>JAYQVM010000146.1:0-3660 GCA_038148435.1 Gammaproteobacteria bacterium
GACACCATCGAAATGCATATAGAGGAGTATGACAGTCTGCGCATCATTCACATGAATGAGGATGCGATTGCTCCCGAAGAGCATTCAAAATTCGGCTTTTCCCGTGGCCGATGGGAAGGCAATACGCTGGTAGTAGAGACTGACCATATCCAGGCCGGTTATTTCGGTCCTACAGGGGAGGCACAGAGTGATCAAATCACTATCGTTGAGCGTTTTATGCCGGCTGCCGATTATGAGCGTATGGATTACCGGCTAACGGTAACGGACCCCGTTTATTTCTCCGAGCCCTTTGATCTGACCAAGTACTTTGTGTGGCTGCCGCATATGTCAGTCAATCCCTATGAGTGCCTTGAGCGGGAATATTAAGTACCTGCTATTAATGCTTAGCTGGTAATTTAGATTTCACCAAATTTAAGTCTATGTTTTAGCTCTTAGGAAGCTGAACGTGTTTGAAATAATACCTGCAAAGAGTAATAGTGAAATTGAGCAGATAGCTCTTCTCGCCGGACAAATATGGACTGAACATTTTACAGCTATTATTGGTCAGTCTCAGGTTGAATATATGCTTGAGAAATTCCAAAGTAATAAAGCTATCTCAGAACAGGTAGCTCAAGGCTATGAGTATTATCTAGTAGGCTCACCAGGTAAGTTTGTAGGATACACAGCATTAGTCAAAGAAGCTGATCGTTTAATGATCAGCAAGCTTTATGCTCTAAGCTCTGCCAGAGGAATTGGGATAGGTAAAAAAATTTTAGAATTCATAGAGTCTAAATGTAAATCAGAAGGAATTAATACGATTTGGTTGACTGTAAACAAGCATAATGAAAACGTCATATCCTGGTATCAGCGAAGAGGATTTAGTACCGTTGATAGTGTAAAAGCCGACATTGGAGAAGGTTTTTTTATGGATGATTACATTATGGAAAAATCCATTTATAAAATTTAATAGAATTCACTTATGTCCGAAAGCAGACAAATCATTTATAAGGTATCTTTGACCTTACAGGCTGTGAAAATTTGTATCCATAAAACAATCTGATTATGATCCTCTGAAAATACTCCTCGAAAAAAAAGGAAGTTCATGATGCGATTTTTCAAAAAATTCAAGCAGCTAGCTATGCTAGTTTCTTTATTTTCGATTTTGCCGCCGCAGGCGCTCCTTGCTCAGGAGCCGCCTTATAAACTGGGGATGTTTCAGGAGGGCAACCGGCATTTTGTGGGGCTAGTCCTGGATGATGCACAGGTCATTGATTTGTCGCGTGCGCAGAATAATGCGCCGGCAAGCTTGCGTGAGCTCATCGAACGCTGGGATGCCAATCTGGCCGGAGAGCTGCTGTCCCTGGCCGGATCGGCCAGGCAAAGCCCGCCTGCCTACGCTTTACCCCTGGACTCTATCCGCATTCTGCCGCCTCTGGAAGACCCGGATGTTTTGCTTATGGCGGCACGTAATTATCAGGAGCATGCGGAAGAGATGGCCAATGCCGGACGCACCTCTGGAACGAGCTCTGTCATTGATGAGAGTGTACTGGTGGGCCTACCTGGAATATGGAACAGGGAAGCTGGCGACCAGCGACCCAATCCCTTCCTGTTTCCCAAACTAAAGTCCGCGATTTCTGCTAGTGGAGACCCTGTCATCTTGCCGCCAGGGCGTACAAATATTGATTATGAGTGTGAGCTAGTTGCCATTATAGGTAGGAATACCCGTCATGTAGGCCTTGATGAGGCTCTGGATTATGTTTTTGGCTATACCTTGATGCTTGATGTTTCAGATCGCGAGGAGCGACCGGATGGTCGCTATGGCTCAGATTGGTTCATGGGGAAAAGCCATGACACTTTTGCGCCGAGTGGACCTTTTGTGGTTCCAGCTGAATTTGTGGGAGATCCGCAGGATCTGGAAGTGCGTTATACCCTTAACGGTGAACTTATGCAGAATGCCAATACCGAGCTCATGATTCATACGGTAAAAGACCTAGTGTCATTTGCCTCGCAGATGGTGACCTTGCGTCCCGGAGATATGATCGGGACCGGTACACCCGGAGGGGTTGGAGAAGGCAGGACGCCACCGGTTTATTTTCAGGATGGAGACCAGAGTGTGTGCATGATCGAGAAAATCGGCACACTCATAAACCCTATTCGTCAAGCAGAATAGTGACATATGATTATTTTATAGTGTTTTAATACTTACTAAATACGAGTTGCTAATAACTATGAATAGAAAACTGCTCCAGCTACTGTTGCCTCTTATGCTTGTATCTTGTCATGGAAGCGATCCTCAGGGTTCAGTTTTCGTGCAGACAGATCCAATCATTACAAACGTCAGTCTCCTGCATATGAATGTCGCAGATATGGACCGTTCGCTTGCATGGTACCAGGATGTCCTGGGTATGGAGAATGTAGGAGGTAATGGTGGTCCGCTTGCGACTCCTACCGTTCCAGAACCCGGAGCGCTTATGCGTACCGAGGTACTTTCACCGCCAGGCAGTGAGCTTGAAATTGAGCTCGTAGAGGTCTCGGGAATTGAGCTTCGTCCTCAGCAGCCAAATATTCAAGATCCCGGTGCAATCATGCTCGCGGTAGTGGTCAATGATCTAGACCTTGCACTAGCAGGGGCGCGGCGACTGGGTCTCGAGGTGTTATCAGAGAGGGGTGAGGCAGTTTTTACCGAAGAGCGGGGACGCCAGGTAATGGTTCGCGATGCTGATGGTTTCGTTACTTATATCACCCAGAGCACCGAGCCAAGTGCTGCTACCATATCAATTGCTTTTATCTTTATGAGTGTGGCTGACCTCAATGAAACAATCGCCTTTTACAATGGTGTGTTCGGGATGAATTTGGAGCCACCAAATAATCTTGGGCCGATACCGGCACGAATTGCTGCACTTATAGATAATGCTGAACTGGTCGAATTTCGTCTGGGGGAAGATTATATATTCCCTGGTGCCGCTGGTGCGATGCTCTTACAGGAATTCCGAGGCGGAGAGCGTGAGGCTGTCCGGCACCGAGTCCAGGATCCTGGTGGCCCGATCATCACCATGAATTCTTATGATCTGCATGGTTTGTTGGAACGCGTCGAGGGTTTTGGTGGGACAATCGGTATGGAAGAAACGTCATCACCTGTCTCTCCAGACGCCACCTTCGCATGGTTTCGCGATCCGAACGGACTACTAATGCGGGTGACTGCCTCAGAATAGTGCCCAGTCTTAAGCTTAAAACCTAAGCTTTTTTATTTTAGGCCTCCTCTAATTAGTTACAGGTATTGCCCTACTAAGGTATGTATCTTGTTGACTATAAAAAGTATTACTCAGCATGAAGCCTATTAACGATATTTTCTAAATTCTCTAATATCAATAGTTCTTCTTCGGTTGTTCCGTCACTTAGAATATTAAAACCCTCGTAAGGGTCATTAGTGAGATTGTAGAGCTCCTGACTATTAAGCCATCTAATGAGCTTGAAATTATTGTTTTTGATAGCAAATCCTCCCTCCTCGAATCCTCTACTGCTATAAAAAGAATCAGAAAAAACAAAATCTCTCAAAGAATTTCTATTTGGCTCCTTAAAGTAAGGAACTAGTGAAACTGAATTTAAGTTAGAAAAGTTTGGAATATAAATATCTGCTATTTCTGCCAACGTAGCAAATAAATCAGTCCCATTTACTAATGC
>JAYQVM010000147.1:0-3651 GCA_038148435.1 Gammaproteobacteria bacterium
TCAACGCCACCGGACATGCCGACAATGACTTTGGTCTGAGCATTATTCATGACTATATATGGCGCTCAGCGGAAACTGCTGGCCACACAGATAATCTTTAAGTACTTTGCACACAATGGGGCTGCGGGCCTGAAAGTCATCGGCTAGAATGGTTTCAGCGCTTAACCAGTGTGTTTGAATAATATTCGGGTCCAGCGCACGCTCTGTGTCATGTCTGAGCGGCATGGCGATAAAGCAGTGTCTTATATAGGTTATACCATTGGCTGCTGACAGATACTGGTAGGTTCCCAGATAGGCTGTGAGCTCAACTTCCCAGGCGGTTTCTTCCAAGGTTTCACGCAGGGCTGCTTCAAACAGACTTTCGTTTGCATCCAAATGACCAGCTGGCTGGTTGAAGACCTGTTGACCAGCTTCTTTTTCTTCTACCATGAGAAAGCGGCCATTCTGTTCTACAATGGTGGCGACTGTTATATGCGGGTACCAGCTCATAAGGTGGGAATGCTACCTGAAATCCAACTCCACTTAAACGACAGTCTAATGCGATAATTGCCGATTTGATGAGGGCAGCACATACTATGAGCAAATTAAGTCACCTTGATGAGCAGGGCCGGGCACAGATGGTTGATGTCGGTAACAAAGACATTACCCAACGTAGTGCGATCGCTGAAGCCAGAGTCAGTATGCAGGCTGAAACATTGTCTATGATTCTTGAGGGCAGGCACAGGAAGGGAGATGTATTTGCTGTAGCAAGAATAGCGGGCATCCAGGCGGCAAAAAAATGTGCTGATTTGATACCATTGTGCCATACATTGCTGCTCAGTTCCGTCAATGTTGATATTCATGGTGATATGGAAAAACAACAGGTACATATAATAGCCACCTGCAAACTTAATGGGCAGACAGGCGTGGAAATGGAAGCGCTGACGGCTGCGGCTGTTGCAGCGCTGACGATATATGATATGTGTAAGGCCGTTGACCGAGGGATGTCGATTAGTCAGCTGCAGTTACTGGATAAAGCCGGTGGTAAATCAGGCCACTGGCAACGGAAAGAAAGATGATCACGGTGCGTTACTTTGCCAGTATCCGGGAAAAACTTGGCTGTGCAGATGAAACACTCGAGCTGCCAGCGGGTATAGATTCCGTCCAGGGACTGCTGGAACACCTTAAACAGCAACGTGGTCAGGCCTGGGAAGTAGGGCTGAAAAACAGTGCCGTGCTGGTTGCCGTAAATCAGTCGGTTGCCAAAATGTCAGCCGCCATCAAAGATGGTGATGAAATAGCTTTTTTTCCGCCGGTGACGGGCGGCTAACAATAGCCCCTAAAGAGAGTGATTTCAGGTGCGATCATTAAAAATTTCTATACAGCAACAGGATTTCAGTATCGAGTTCGAGTGCAAGGCCCTGCGAAGTACGCACAAAGATATTGGTGCACTTGCTACTTTCACCGGACAGGTGCGCGACATTAATGGTTCTGATACTGAGCATGAAATGGTTGAATCGCTGTATCTGGAACATTATCCTGGCATGACAGAAAAGTCGCTGCAGGATATTGTCGAAGCGGCAGATGTCCGCTGGTCGATTCTGGATGTCTGCATCATTCATCGTATTGGGGAGTTAAGGACAGCTGAACAGATCGTATTTGTTGCCGTCACCAGTCAGCATCGGCGGGATGCCTTTGCTGCCTGCAGTTTTATCATGGATTTTCTCAAGACCTCGGCGCCCTTCTGGAAAAAAAGCAAAACACAGGCAGGATCGCATTGGGTTGATGCCAAGGACAGTGACAGACAAGCGGTAGAAAGCTGGGCAGAAGGAAGCCAGAAGCGATAGAATACGAGTATTTTGTAGGAACTCGGAACATGCTAGAAGTAAACAGCCACCTTCAACGGATCAAACAGTCACGTCAGAGCTTGCAGGAGCTCAGGGGGTATCTTTGACTTTGACCGCAAACAGGAACGACTGACCGAGGTTGAACTGGAACTGGGTGATTCTGCAGTCTGGGAAAAACCGCAATATGCACAGGAGTTGGGCAGGGAACGCGCCAGCCTCGAAGCAGTCGTTCACACCATTCTGACTTTGGAAAAAGTCTATGAAGAAGTCGAGGGGTTGATCGAACTGGCGAGCGATGAAGCAGATGTTGAATTGCTCAAGGAAGCAGTTCTCGATCTGGAAAAAGCAGAAATCACTCTGGATGAGCTTGAACGACGTCGCATGTTTTCCGGAGAGCTAGATGCCAACAATGCTTATCTGGATATACAGGCAGGTTCAGGGGGTACTGAAGCTCAGGACTGGGCTGAAATGCTGCTGCGCATGTATCTGCGCTGGGGAGAGCAGCATGATTATAAAACTGAACTGGTTGAATTGACTCCCGGAGAAGGGGCAGGTATCAAGGGTGCGACCATCTACGTTGAAGGTGAATTTGCCTTTGGATGGTTGAGAACTGAAACCGGTGTGCACAGGTTGGTACGCAAGTCACCGTTTGATTCTGGTAACAGACGTCATACCTCATTTGCATCTGTATTTGTTTCACCTGAAATAGATGATGAAATTGATATCGAACTGGATATGAGTCAGGTGCGTGTAGACACTTACCGTTCCAGTGGCGCGGGTGGTCAGCATGTTAATACAACCGATTCAGCCGTGCGCTTGACACATGAACCCAGCGGAATCGTTGTACAATGCCAGAACCAGCGATCCCAGCACAAGAACAAGGAAACTGCAATCAAGCAACTTAAAGCTAAGCTGTATGAAATGGAAATGCTAAAAAAGCGCGAAAGTCTACAGGCAGTAGAAGAAAACAAGGCTGACATCGGCTGGGGATCTCAGATTCGCTCCTATGTGCTGGATGCATCGCGAATCAAAGATTTACGAACCGATGTGGAAACTTCAAATACCGGTGCGGTGCTTGACGGGGGCCTGGATAAATTTATGGAAGCTAGTCTCAAGATGGGGCTGTAAGTAGTAGTGAAAATATTATGAGCGACAACGATAAAAGTACGGCGAATGACGAAAATAAACTCATTGCACAGCGACGTGAGAAATTGCAGGAGATTCGCCAGAAACGTCCCGCTTTTCCTAATGATTTTCGTCGCAGTGCTTATGCCCACAACTTGCATGATGAGTTCGATGAGATTAGTAATGAAGAAATCGAAGCGGCAGCAAAAGTTGTCAGCGTTGCTGGTCGTGTCATTCGCATTCGTGGACCATTCATGGTGTTGCTGGATGGCAGCGGACAGATACAGCTCTATCTGAACTTCAAACAGTTTGATGAGATGCATCTTGCTGAAATCAAAAGCTGGGATCTCGGTGATATTGTTGCGGCCACTGGTGAATTATTTAAGACTGGCAAGGGGGAATTGTCGGTGCGTGTCAGTGAGATTCGCTTACTGACTAAGTCTCTTCGACCCTTGCCCGATAAGCACAAAGGTCTGACAGATACAGAAGTAAGGTATCGGCAGCGCTATGTCGATTTGATTGCTAACGAGGGTGTGCGTGAAAAATTTATTATCCGTTCTAGAATTGTTGATGCCATTCGTCGCTTCATGAATGCTGCTGACTTTATAGAAGTCGAAACGCCAATGCTGCAGATTATTCCAGGTGGTGCGACGGCGCGTCCTTTTATCACACATCATAATGCACTAGATCAGGATATGTA
>JAYQVM010000148.1:0-3643 GCA_038148435.1 Gammaproteobacteria bacterium
AGTTAGACATAAAAAATGTAAAATTTATGAAAAATAAGCTCGATTTAAATGCCATGATGACTTTTTGTAAGGTTGCGGAGAACAGCAGCTTTACTACGGCTTCTGAAATACTCGGTGTCAAGAAGTCCACCGTCAGCAATAAGGTAAGTGAACTGGAACGCTTACTGGGTGCCAAACTGCTGTATCGCAACACACGACATGTCGCCCTCACCGAGATAGGTCAGGACTATTTCAAATATTGTCAGGAAATAGTCCAAAAAGCAGAAGAAGCCAATCAGTTCATAACCACCTTTAATACCGAACCCCAAGGCACTCTGAAGTTGGTTCTGCCGCCAGGTCTGGGACGGATTATATTTGATGAACTTTTTACAGTCTTTATGGAGAAGTATCCAAAAATTAAACTTGATATAAACTTAACACTAGAACCTATTGATATTATTAAAGAAAGTTATGATGTTTCTCTAATCATTGCCGACTCTACCTTAAAAGACTCAAACCTGATAGCCAAAAAGCTGTTTGATGTCCACCTGGGTTTTTATGCAACGCGAGGCTACCTGGGGAAACATAGACCCATTAGAACACTCAAGGATTTGGAAGGTCATGAACTGATTCATACTTATTCCGATACCCCGCCAATCATTGAAGACGGCAAAGAATTAAAGATTGTGTCCAATAACCGGGTACGCATCAATTATCTAGACGCTTGTATCAAGGCAGTTCAGAAAAACCTCGGTGTCGGGCTCCTTCCCAACAGCGCTGTCACCCGGGAGCTGGAAAGTGGCACTTTAGTGAAAGTCCTGCCTGAATCCCAGATCGCGCCAAAGAGCATTTTTGTGCTCTATCACAGCCGCTCCTGGCTACCCCCAAAAATGAAAGTGTTTCTTGAATTTCTTGAGGAATGGCGCCAGCAATATATTGTTTAAATAAATCTCCTGGGCTATCAGTCGGCAATTCTAGCCCTAATCAACAGAGTATTTTTAGGCGACACATCCACACCACCACCTTCACGAAATCGCCATCGAGGACCAAGCGCTTAATCAATAATTAGGTAATCAAATGCCAAAATAAGTACAAGCAAAAGATAAGCTTGAGAGAGTAGTACGGAATCTAATGAGGGTGTTCTTGATAATGCTGAAGCAACAGGTCTTTGCCATAGTCATTGCCATTAGGTGTTCGAATCACTGCATGCACATGCTCACGATAAGGAACACCCGGCTCATAGATATGACGGAGACCTACAGGCATCTGATGATCAAACTCAATCAGTACAACCGGATTTTGGATGCGGTAATAAAAAATCGTATCATCATCTGTCCCCCCTATCCAGGCAAAATAAGTCTCGTCAAGGTGCTCGGCAATATCCTGCATTTTAAGACTGGCATGGGTACTGGCAATATTTCCGATATATTGCTCTATCAGGTCTAACAACATATTTTTCTGCAGATCTGAAAAGTCGGCAGCACTTACGCCGGCAGAGGGAATCCGAGCATTGTCACTAAAGGCTTCGGCAATGATGTCATTACCGGCTTTATTGTGGCTGAGTATAGCCTGTGCCTTCTGGTGCATATTTAGCTGATTAATCATTGCCAACCCTAGCCTTTGTTCCTCCTCCATGATGCGGGTGCCGGCATATTTTCCCAAGCTAGCAAAGGTCGGTTCGGAACCGATAAATGCCGGCGACAGCACGATCTGATCTCCTAGCACAAAATAATTGAGATTGAGGTGATGGCCATCGAGTTGCCAGCCCCAAGGTTCAGACAGAGAAGGGGTGCCCATCAGGGTGATCCAGTACTTACCCTCGCCATATTCTAGAAAATTATTACCATTAAGCTCTCCCAGAGTTTCATTCAGGTGCATAATGTCTTGAGTCAGCTGCAGCCCTCTAGCGCTCAGTGAGGCACGGATCATCATCATTGCGGCAACTGCTTGCCTCTCATTCATATCATCAAAGGAGATGCCCTGTCTGACATAGAGGTGTTGATTCGCCCATTTGCGCCATTCCTGATCCTCAACCGGGTACAGCGTTTGCTCACGTTGCGAAGCCGTCAAAGTCTCAATGAAGTTCTCGGCTGCCTCTACTAATGGTAAGGTGTTAATCCCGCTCGAACTAATATCGAATAAGCCCTCACGAAGATTTCCATCTACTGTAATACCCACAAAGGGTTCGGATAGCGACAGTTCAAGCCTTTCGCTAAAGGCCAGTGAACGCTGCCGGTAGGTTTCAGGATCAGGAATGGGAGGTTGGGCAAAGCCCGTGAGCTTGAAAATAGCTAACAGCAAACTGCTAATCATTAGGACATATTTCATAAAGCGTCCTACTGCCTTTAGATCAGGAATCAGGGTCTACCGCGCCACACGGGCTCATCCCAGTGACTGGGATCTGTGTTACCTTCGGCACAGACAAACTCGAGAATTTCCTGTCCGGTTACCATGCCGAATTCCCGAGTATAGGTATAGGCATCTGTAAGTGCTTCCGGATCTTCCACGGTAATTTCTACCAACAGCCGATTCATCTGGGGGCGAGTATATCTCTCAGTTACTACCATCTGATCTGAATGGATTCCAAACCCCGGGGTATATTCATTGAATCCTTCCGTCACGACGACCAATACATCTCCTTCCCAATGTCCTCGGGAATGACCCTGCCAGCCAGGATTCCACAACTCGGGCATTTCACGTCCATCAAGAAAAATCTGCCTCCAACCGGGCGTTACAAACTCCATGATCTGGATCATGATATTTTCTTTTTGCACGATCTGCCAGGGATAACCCATAGTGGTCAGGACTGCGCTTTGAGGAAGACAATAGGCACCTGCATTATTAATACCTAAAGCTCGGTACTCAGCATCCATCTCGGCCGCCCAGGGCTGATAAGGAACCGATGGTCGATTGATATTGGCTCCGGGGGCAGCCACCCACATGCCGGAAAAATCCACCTGACCATTACTCAAACGAGGCGGTGGTCCTGACAGATTTTCTGAAACCCGCAATATGTCATTGGCTAGCATACCAGGATCATCTCCAATCGTACCCAGATTGATGCTCCATTCAATGTTTAGGTCATGATCAAGATTCTGTCCATTATCCAAGACCACGCCTTGCGCAGAGTAAGGGAGATACATGGCCGTCCTGAATTCAAATTTGATGTCATAGGTCCCTGCAGGAACATTAGTTATGACATAATCACCCTCAATAGTTGTTTCTCCCCGATATTCCTGCCCACTTTCCTGATTTGTAATAGTAACCGCCTGAGTAAGGCCAGTTATGTTGGCTCCGTTGGGGTCAATCAAACGACCGCGGATGGAACCCTGGGCAAAAGACAAGGAGCTGAACAACGCCAGTAGGACAATGCAGCTAGATTTAAGAGTCTTTGAGACACCTGTAAGATTTATCATGTGAGTTCCTACTTTCATTACTTTTTACTGACACTCCAAGAAAAAAAATTCGATGAATCGTCTATCTGAAGCGTCTTCATTAATACATTATTGCTGTCTTTCTAGCTCATAGGATGAACCTGCCTGAACGATAGTGCCATCTGCAAGTGTGACAATTTTGGCATTGGCCAGATTAGCGCCGCTGCGAGCCAGATAGCCATCAACCGTAACGACATCTCCTTCTTTCAGGGTGTCTCTGTACCAGCCAT
>JAYQVM010000149.1:0-3627 GCA_038148435.1 Gammaproteobacteria bacterium
AGCAGCGGACTGAAAATCCGCGTGTCGGTGGTTCGAATCCGCCCCTGGGCACCATTATTTCCCAAGCCAACCAGGCGTTTTCTGGTCGTCACACCTCGTTTCGATAGGGTCGTAGAATCTCACCGTTAGGTCCGTTTCGTCAATCTGTGTGGCCAGAAACCGATAATAAAAATACATGTTATTAGTTACTGGTTACTTGAGGTCAAAAATTCTAACGGCATTTTCGTAAGCAAGCTTTCGGGCAATTTCAGGACTTAAAGACGGCAGAAGAGATGTCCTAATTTCTTTAATGAGTTCAGGATATTCAGGTTTTAGTCCGCAACATGGGTCGGTTCCTAACATTATCCTGTCTGGGAAGCGCTCTATTAGCTCTCTCCAGCCTATGCTCAAACCATTTGACCCGTACATTCGGCCATTTCCTTCTCCAAATATCTTGGAGTAAATCGGAATCATTCTTCCATGCGTTGGTCCATTTGCGCCAGAAGTTTCGCAATATACATTTTTGGTCTGACTAAATACCTTGTGAAGGGTCTTCAAAACATCCGGATTTTTGCCTGGAACACAATGTGCGAGAATTGTAGTTGAATTGGGAAAGTCCCTACTTAGCGTCAATATATCCTCTAATAAGCCCTCAGAATATTGAACATGCAGCTGAACAAAACCTTTGTATCGATCTGTTATTTTATACATCTCTATAACCACGGGGCTTAATAGAGGAATGTGACGACGCATTGGTCTGGGTCCACTGGTATGATTGTCAGTGTGTATTTCTCCGAATCCTTTTATTTTTCCCGCCTTGAAAAGTTTTTCTCCTTCTTCCAACAACTTTCTCATAAATGGATCGTTTGGATCTTGCAGTGCCTGTTCGCCCCCTGTTTTAAAAGCTCCCATGAACTCTTCTTGGCCATAAGCTGGTATGTAACGAGGGCCTAAAGCGTCTGCCATTTCATTCGAATAAGTGCCTACTCCGCCTCCCCATTTGACATTCAGATCATCCATTTTTTTCAAGAACCACTGCGCCTCTGAAACACTCTTCTCATATGCATGCATGTGAGCATCTGCGATTGGTAATTCAGAAGCTTGGGGTGAATAAAAAGATACGAAAATCGAGATCTGAATCGTCATGCACGCGGCGACAATTACTTTGCGCATCGCTCAACTCCTAAAAGTCCGAAGAAAAAACCTAGCAAACCTGGGGCCGCGAAATCTTAGGGCCTAGCCAAAGATTAAAATTATAGTTTAGTCTTTCAGCAAGAGCGGTCTGGCCGCTGGGCGACCGCGTTTATAAAAGGAGGTTCGCCAATATGGAACGTCGTAAATTTTTGACAGGTGCCGCCCTGGCGGGCGCCGCCGTTGCTGGAGCTACTGCCTCCGGGCTGCCTATGCCAGCCATTGCGCAGGGTAAAAAAGAACTGAAGATGGTAATGACTTGGCCAAAAAATTCACCAGGCCTTGGCACTTCAGCACAACGGATTGCAGACCGAATTACTCTTTTGACTGATGGCCGTCTAACAGTGAAGCTTTATGGTGCTGGGGAATTGGTGCCTGCCTTCCAGTCCTTCGATGCAGTTTCAGCTGGTGACGCTGACATTTACCATGGTGCCGAGTATTACTGGCAGGGTAAGTCAAAGGGCTATAACTTCCTGACGGCCGTGCCATATGGTTTGACTGGAGGTGAAACCCATGCCTGGATCCGTTATGGCGGTGGCCAGGAACTTTGGGATGAACTCGCCGCCGGATTCAACCTTAAAGGCTTTCCAGTCGCCTCAACTGGCGTGCAGATGGGTGGCTGGTTCCGCAAGGACATCAATACTGTCGATGACTTCAAGGGCTTGAAGATGCGCATGCCTGGCCTTGGCGGTGAGGTTCTGCGTGGGCTTGGGGCGAACCCAATCAACCTGCCTGTCGGTGAAATTTATCCCGCCCTCCAGTCTGGTGCGATCGACGCTACCGAGTGGGTAGGACCGTGGCATGACCTGGCGTTTGGCTTCTACAAAGTCACGAAAAAATATTATTATCCGGGTTTCCACGAGCCAGGTACGGTTGCTTCGGTTGGCGTTAACAAAGCTCTCTATGACGGACTTTCGAAGACGGACCAGGAAATCATCCGCATAGTTTGTGAAGCTGAGGCGCATACTCAAAGTGCTGAGTTTAATGCCCGCAATCAGGGGTCGCTCGATACTCTAACAACAAAGCATGGTGTTGAGCTCAAGCGCTATCCGGACGAGCTTCTCGCCAACGTGCGGAAGGTTGCGATGGACGTTATAAGTTCTGTCGGTAACTCAGATCCGATGACTAAGAAGATTTACGATAGCTATGCTGCCTATCAGAAGACAGCGGTGCAGTGGGCAAAAGTGGCCGAACAGGGCTACATGAACGCTCGCTCTCCAGGTTAATCGTTTTTGGCGGTACCGGCTTTGCCGGTGCCGCCTTTCTTCCTAGATATTTCGGAGGATATCGGCCATGCGGGGCGCGGTCGCTATAATCGACGCGTTAAACGAGCAAATTGGCCGGACAATCTCCTGGCTAACGCTAGCAATGGTGCTATTGCAGTTCGCGGTAGTGCTATTCCGCTATGTGTTTGGCGTCGGCTGGATAGCTGCACAGGAGATGATCGTCTACATGCACGCGGCGGTATTTCTTGGCGTTGCTGGATATACGCTAAGGCACGATGGGCATGTTCGGGTAGATATTTTCTATGGGGCAGCCGGTACTAGGGCGAGGGCAAAGGTCGACCTCTTTGGTAGCCTTTTTATGCTCATACCGATGAGTGTTGCCATTTTTGTTCTGTCTTGGCCCTTTGTTGCTAATTCTTGGAAGGTTTTGGAAGGCTCCCAGGAAGGTCAGAATGGCATTCCAGCAGTCTTTCTGCTTAAGACCTTCATTCTTATCTTTGCGGTCCTTGTAACGCTGCAGGGCGTTTCGCTTGTCTTGAAATCGCTTGCTCTGATTCGCCATGGCGCGAGTGGGACCTCCATCGATGGGGAGGGGGGCAAAGGAGTATGATACTCTACGAAATTCTTGGCCTCCTACTCTTTGTTAGCGTCTGTGTAGCGTTAATGGCAGGTTTTCCGGTCGCCTTCACGCTCGGCGGTGTGTCGCTGATTTTTGCCCTTGGGGGCGCAGTCATTGGCGCATTCGACCTCTCGTTCCTTGGTTTTATCTCCAACCGTATTTACGGCGTAATGACCAATGAGGTGCTCATCGCTGTTCCTCTCTTCGTTTTCATGGGCGTGATGTTGGAGCGTTCTAAGGTAGCCGAAGAATTGCTGGAAGCGATGGGGGCTGCTTTCGGACGCCTGCCAGGTGGACTTGGTATAGCTGTTTGCGTTGTTGGCGCACTGCTGGCGGCCTCAACAGGAATCGTTGGCGCAACTGTTGTCACAATGGGTCTCCTGTCACTACCGACCATGCTAAACCGAGGTTATGACCCAAAGCTTGCGACAGGCGCAATCTGCGCGTCCGGTACGCTTGGTCAGATCATCCCGCCTTCTATCGTACTTGTTGTCCTCGGGGATCAGATTTCAAATGCATATCAAGACGCGCAGCGCCAGCTTGGCAATTTTGCGCCGGACCCAGTTTCAGTTGGTGATTTATTTGCAGGTGCGTTAATTCCAGGTCTGATGT
>JAYQVM010000150.1:0-3568 GCA_038148435.1 Gammaproteobacteria bacterium
CCAATCCCCGACCCACCACCCGACACCCACGCGACCACCCCACCGACACACCCCACCACCGCCACAAACCTTTCCTCCCCGGAAGGCATAGTATTACCTTGGCAGTAAGAGGAGTCTCGGCCCATTCATCCAAAAGCTGAAATAAATGATGCGTGCTGCGTTCGGCGCGGACACAGATATACTGCAGTATCTCATCTTCTAGAGGCATGCCGATTGCCTGCGCCCGAATTTTCAAAGCCTGTAGCTTTTGTGCATCATCTAGCTCATGTAAGTGATACACCATGCCGGCTGCAAAGCGGGACTTCAGATCAGGCAGAGAAAATGTCAACGTCGTCGGTGCTGTATTTGAGGCTATTAGCAAGCGCGAACCTGCTTGCTGAATAGAGTGATACAGAGCAAAGAGTTTCTCTTCCCAATGCGTTGATCCCAGCACTTCTTGAATATCATCAATACAGACAAGGTCAAGTTGCTCCAACCCATCCAGTACAGACTCTCCCAATCCGACATAATCAGCCAGCGGCAGATAAACAGCATTTTTATGAATCGCGCAGCTGGCCTGCAGCAAATGACTTTTGCCGCAACCATGAGCGCCCCAAATCAGATACAGTTCGTGTTGAAGCTCCCCTTTGAGGGTATTGATTAATTCATGATTGGCTTCACATGCAAGGAAATTATCAATAGTGAATTCATTACGTAGCCGGAAATCAAATGAAAATTGGGGAAACATGGCATTGATAGTCTGACTTAGTCCCGCACCCAGCGGTAATGCATGAAGACTTCTTCACCTTGCCTGCTAAACTCTGTAGCAGACTGCAAGGATGACTCGAGCGCCATGGTTTCGACCAACTGGCGCAACTGACCACCCGTGTTTAGCTGTAAATAAAGGCTGCTGGCCGTTACCTCCTTTAACTGAAAAGAATTGATTCCTTCCAGAGTATTTAAATAGGACAGTAGTGCAGAATAATCCGTTGGGGAGTCAATACCATCTACCTGTAGGTTCACCAGAACTGAACTATCGGTACCGGAAAGCAGTACTGCATAATATTGCGACAACTCATTGCTTGCCAGGTTAATGCTGGCGCCCAGGAAATCGGTTTCATTTAATTCGCTCTGTTCAAACGTAAATACATTGCCACGAAAAAAATACAGAGATTTGGCCTGCATCTCGCCACTGATGGCTTTATAAAGACGAATGGCTAAAACACTCTCAGCTTGATAGCGCCGAGAGGCTGACAGAATGGCTCTCTCATCAAGCTCCCACAGACGATTGATATTTAGGCTCAACTGGTCCTCTAAGTCTAGCAAGGGAAACAATAATGGTAGTCCACGACGATCCGCGATATTTTTAATACCTGCCAGAACCGGGCTACTGTTCAAATCACTGCTGCCAAGCATGAGTCTTTCCGCTAAATCTTCTTCAAGCACGACCCAAATCAGCGTTTCCGGCCGATTAGCCGGCCAAACCGAAATGCTGTTTTCGTCCAGCAGCCGATCTATTTCCGACTCGTAAAAATTGACAACAATCTCAATCAGCTGCTGCTGGCTGCTTATTCCGTTACTCTCTGTGCTCACCACTGTGGTTTGCGTGCTCCAGGATTCCACATATGGTTCAGGGTTACTCAATGCTCGTCGAATGGATGCAGGATTGGTGCTTGCGCTTGATCCGCTTATTTTGGCCAATACTTCCTGCAGAGCAACGCTGAATGCACGGCGCCTTTCCTGGGCATCATCACGGGAATTCACCTGGATTGTCGCACGATATAAGCCATGGACTTCGATTGCCTGTACCGGTAAAAAGCAGCACAGCAGCAACACAGGCAACAAACCTGAAATTGCTCTAGTTAAGGAAAATTTCACTGCTTTTTTCATAGACGCTATCATACCCGATTCAGGCTTGAGCTAACCAGTCACTGCTTCAGCCGCGGTTAAGCTTAGCAAGAAATAATGAAAGCATGTTAAAAGTATCACTTTATATCCGCGTTGGCATCTACGCCTGCCTGGTGATGTTAAATCAGATCACCCTTGCAGCAGCACCCAATGAATTTATGGTGAATTATGATGCCCGCTATCGGGGACTGAGTGCATTGGCAACCATATCACTGGCGCAGCAGGAAGATGGCGCTTATCTGGCACGCTCACTGATAGCTATCAAGCTGATGGGCGCGACGATCACATCCATTGATGAAAGCAGCCTGTTTGACTGGGTAAACGAAAGACCACGGCCCCGTCGCTATGATTTTATTCAATCAGGTCTTGGTAAACGCCAGCACAGCATCCGCTTTGACTGGGAAAAGAATCTAGCCCAGGCCCAGGTCAATGATCAGCTTACCGAGCTACCGCTGATAACACTTACACTCGACGAAATAAGTATGTACACCCTGATCAAACAGGCCATCAGCGAAGGAGAGCAGGATATTTTTTTCAATGTCATCGATCGCAACCAAGTTAAAGAATACCATTATCGACTTGTCGGTGAAGAAGCTGTGGCATCTCCAGTCGGCACTTTTTCTGCCCTCAAAGTGGAACGTGTCCGAGAAAACAGTGAGCGTGAAACCCAGCTCTGGTTTTCACCTGCTCATGAGATGCTGTTGATTAAAATAAGTCATCGGGACCCAGATGGTGATGAGTATGAAATATCCATTAAGAATGCCCTGTTAAATGGTATTCCTGTGACAGCTGAATAATAAATGTAACAGAATTTTTCAGTTATGGGTGGCTAACTTATCCTCATCGATAATGATTACTTTGTGTTGTTCAGTCAACAATGTGCTTTTCCAAAAAACGTATTTAATATCACTAGAATTATAGCAAGCGGGCAAGATCCTCTTCAGTATCTATATCACACAATGGATCTAAGTAACGGCAGGATAGTTTGAGACTATTTAGCCTATCACGGGTCTGCTCCAGCACTTTATCACTACCCCAATCTATATTACTGAAAATATGCCATTCAGCCTTTTTCATACCAATTAATACATATCCACCGTCCAGTGCGGGGCCAATAACAACATCCGTGTCGGGCTTGAACAAATATTGCAGCGCCTCTTCTAGATAAGATTCATCAAGTTCGGGGCAATCACTGCCAATGATGATGACAGCCAAAGCCTGGTCAAGCACCTGCTTGGCAGCGTAAAACATCCGCTCACCCAGTTCATCTCCACGCTGCAGATGAGTGTCACCTATAAAGCTCTCCACTAAGGGGTCCAGTGATTGTTGATCAATCCATAACTGACTAGGGCAGAGCCTGCTCTCAGCCAGTATGGAAATTTGTCTTTTCAATAGACGCATATGTAAATCAAGCGCCCCCTGGTCACCCAGCACTGGAATTAAGCGAGTTTTAACCTTGCCTTTGTACGGCGCCCTGGCAAAGAGCAAAATCCTGGCCTGAGGATATAAGAAAGAAGCATCAACTGTCATGGGCTAGCAGGAATCAGGATAGTACTTATCAGCAAGCTTCTCTGGTCGTACCCCCAGAGCATAAGCCGCACGCAGAAGCCACATCAGCAGTATGGTGCGAATAATACCTTGCTTTTCCCAGCGGCGGCTTGAAGTCAGCACCCGCTCTTTC
>JAYQVM010000151.1:0-3552 GCA_038148435.1 Gammaproteobacteria bacterium
CGGCAATAACACAATACAGTGGAAAACTGATAGGCTCACAACGATCGACCGAGATATCAAAGACAGTCCCATCAATCATAGTGCCATGGTAATGGACACGCACTTCGTCTGTGGCTGAAGGCATCGATGCATTGGGATCAACACTTTCTTCCAGCACCAGATATTGCAGCCCTGAAGGAGTAGTGATGACTCCTGGTTCTAGGGCATTGTCTGCCAAGAAATCTAGATTATTCTGCTGCATAGCAGCCAATTCTGCATTTGCTACATCTTGCATGCGCTGGCTATAGGCCTCAAGCGCCGCAACAATCTCTTCATCACTAAGCTGAATGGACTCATCAATGACATCGCGAATACCCTGTATAAGGGCGGCAGAATCTATCTCGGGTCCCAGGATACCTTGATTGGCAAGATTAAGTCCGATATTAACACCGATACTATATCCGACTCTTACATCCGTGGAGTCTAGGTCCAAGTCCTGTGCGAAAAGTAATGAATTACCCAGAAAGGTCAAAATTAACCCAAAATGCAACACGGTAATTCTCACTTTTACTAATCTTTTCATTATATTATCCCCTGAATGATGGTCGGCAATTGCCTTATCTGAATAAAAGCGCCAATATTACAGACACTAGAAATTAATTACTACCAGCATAATTTAGACGACATGCAATTCCTCACACTCATCAAATATTCTGGCATAGGTATAATTCTTAGTGCTTGTAGCTTTCACCCCTACTCCATTTCGATGAATAACAATGTCCTGTTTCGGCCTAAAAACACCTCAGCACTAGAAACTTTTAGCGACTCTGCATTGCAGGCATGTGCCAACAATTATCTGAATGAAAACCCTGGAGAGAACCTGGCGTCTCTAACCCTCCTATCTTGCACTGATGCTGGGATCACTTCACTTGTTGGTCTAAACCAACTTCCCAGTCTTTCGATCATTGATCTAAGCAATAACGATATCGATGATCTAAGCCCGATGATCAATCTAACCAATCTGCGCGTACTGCGTATTGCCAACAACCATATAAAGGACATCAGCATCTTAAATGAATTAAGCTTATTGAATTTTATTGACCTTAGTGGCAACGACAATATCAGCTGCCGCCAACTCGACAGACTACAGGAAAGAATCGGGAATTCTCTACTACGACCTTTGAGCTGTATCTAGCAAGGAATACCGCTATGAAAACGAAATTGCGCATCCTTTTCCTGGATTAGCGCAGACTCCTTTTCTGCAAACAATGCCACGCGTTCGGCAATATCTTCATCTGCATAAATTTCAGCCAGGCGCAGATAATCTTCAAAGTGTCTTGATTCAGAACGCAGCAACGAGGTGTAAAACTTTTGCAAACTTGCATCTAGATGCGGCGCCAGTGCCGCAAAACGTTCACAGGATCGTGCCTCAATAAAGGCCCCTATTATCAGGGTGTCGATCAGTTTAAAAGGCTCCTGCTGTCGAATGTGCGACCACAATGTGCTGGCATAGCGGGATGATTCAATGTGACGGTATTCAACCCCTCTATCCTGCATGATAGACACCACCTGTTCGAAATGTAGTAGTTCCTCTCTAGCCAGTTGCGACATCTTCAGTAATAGCTCACTGCGATCCACATAACGATACATCAGGTTCATTGCAGTGGAAGCTGCTTTTTTTTCACAATTGGCATGATCGATGAGCAATAATTCCTGCTCTTCAAGAGCCTTTCGTATCCAGTTTTTGGGTGTCTCACTTCCAAGAAATGCTTTTATGCTATCTATTTGCATCAGCTTCAGCTTTCCTGCTTATCATCAACTGTGACTGGCCCCAGTGCCTCTTTTTCATTATCCAATAAATTTTCTGGAATTTTTTTGCTGGTACGGGCACCCAGTTCCTGCAAGCGCTGCACACCTTTGACCAGATTGCCATGTCCGGTTTGTAGGCGGTTGTAAGCTTGATCATAGGACTTTTGTGCCCGATTCAGATTAGTGCCCAGTTCGTCCAGACTCTGAAGAAACAAAACAAATTTGTCATAGAGCTTCCCAGCACTCTGAGCAATCTCAAGTGCATTACTGTTTTGCTGTTCATAACGCCAGATATTCTGGATTGTTCTGAGCGTTGCCAGCAGGGTGGAAGGACAGACAATCACAATATTCATTTCAAAAGCATCGGTAAACAAACTATCATCATGTTCTACTGCCAGGGTAAAAGCAGCTTCTACAGGCATGAACATCATCACAAAATCCAGATTCCTGACAGCTTCCAGGTTCTGGTAATTCTTTTCCGATAAGCCTTTGATGTGGCTCCTGATTGAGTTCAAATGCTGTTTCAGATAAGCCTGTCTTTGCTTGTCATCGTCTTCATTGCAATATTTTTCATAGGCACTGAGGGACACTTTGGAATCAATGATCAGGTCTTTGTTTTTTGGCAAGTGAACAATCACGTCGGGCTGTCTGGACTGGCCATCATCTGTTTTAATATTTACCTGCACTTCATATTCACGGCCTTTTACCAGGCCAGACTTTTCCAGCACTCTTTCCAGGATTAACTCACCCCAGATCCCCTGCGTCTTGCTTTCACCTTTAAGGGCATTGGTCAGGTTCAGGGTTTCCTGAGAGATTTGCAGATTGGCATCCTGCAGACTTTTTATCTGTTCCTGTAAGGCAAAACGTTGTTTGGATTCCTTATCGTAGGTTTCTTCAACTTTCTTCTCGAAAAGCTGGATTTTATCGCCCAGTGGTTTCAGGATATTTTCAATATTCTGCTTATTACTTTCCGTAAATGCCTTACTTTTTTGTTCAAGAATTTCATTGGCCAAGTTCTTGAATTCAGCGCTCATGTGTTTCCTGGCATCTTCAAGGGCCTGCATTTTTTCCTGATGCTGGTTTTTTTCTTCCTGCAGGCGGGTCTCCTGACGACCAAGCTCTACTTTCAACTCGGTAGCAGCTTGACGCTCCTGATCGAGCGTGCCCTGCAGTTTTTGATTTTTTCGATAGAGGAAAATTATCCCTAGAACGCAAAGAACGAGTGACAGGAATAACAGGAGTATGATGGATTGGCTTGCTGGCATTTAGGCTCCTGTGAGGGGCTGTGACGGATCAGCCAAGGGGAACGCCGAGCCTTTGCGCGACTTCCTTATAGGTTTCTATTACATTTCCCAGGTCTTTGCGGAATCTATCCTTATCCATCTTGTTACGGGTTGCTTTATCCCAGATACGACAACCATCAGGACTAAATTCGTCACCCAGAGTAAGCTGCCCTTCGGCCATACCAAACTCCAGCTTGTAATCAACCAGCAGCATCCCTGCTGCATCAAATAAGCCCTTTAGGATGTCGTTTACCCTGAAGGTCAGATTTTTCATCTCAGCTATCTGTGCCTCATTTGCCCAGCCAAAGGAAATGATGTGGTAATCATTGACCATTGGGTCATGCAGCGCGTCATTTTTCAGAAAAAACTCAAATGTCGGCGGATCGACTACAAGCCCTTCTTCGATGCCAAAACGCTTACAGATACTACCTGCAGCATAGTTTCTGACAACACATTCCACCGGAATCATGTTCAGTTTCTT
>JAYQVM010000152.1:0-3498 GCA_038148435.1 Gammaproteobacteria bacterium
GCCCTGGCCTACACCGATACACATGGTGCACAGGCCATAGCGCCCCTGAGAGCGCTGTAATTCATTAACAGCAGCGATCACAAGGCGTGCACCACTTGCTCCCAAAGGATGTCCCAGAGAGATAGCGCCACCATTCGGGTTAACCTGTGGTGCATCGTCAGGTAGGCCCAGATCACGAGTTACCGCCAAAGCCTGGGCTGCAAACGCTTCATTGAGTTCAATCACATCCATCTGGTCCAGGCTCAGGCCGCTCATGGCAAACAGTTTTTTGCTGGCCGGTGCAGGCGCGAAGCCCATGATTGCAGGAGCAACACCGGCCGTCGTGGAGGCCACGACTCTGGCTCGAGGGATCAGGCCATATTTAAGCACGGCTGCTTCAGAAGCAATGATGATTGCAGCTGCACCATCATTGATGCCGGAGGCATTGCCTGCGGTCACTGTACCGCCTTCTTTGACCACTGGGCGTAATTTGGCGAGGGTTTCCACTGTGGTGTCGGCGCGGGGATGTTCATCCGTGTCAAAAATGATCGGATCAGCTCTGCGTTGCGGAATGCTGACCGGGATCAGCTCTTCAGCCAAACGGCCTGCCTCCTGGGCTGCAGTGGTTCGCGCCTGGCTGCGTGCAGCAAAAGCATCCTGGTCTTCACGATTGATGGAGAACTGCTCAGCCACATTTTCAGCTGTTTCAGGCATGGTATCGACACCGTGCAAGGCTTTCAGTGCCGGGTTGATAAAGCGCCAACCCATAGTGGTATCTTCAATTTTCTGATCTCTGCCAAAGGCAGCACTTGCCTTACCCATCACAAAAGGAGAACGTGACATTGACTCGACACCGCCGGCAATAATTAACTCGGCCTCACCGGTTTTAATCGCACGCGCTGCCGTGGCAACGGCATCCAGGCTGGAGCCGCAGAGCCGATTCATGGTGGTTCCTGTTACCTCAACCGGCAAACCCGCCAGCAACAAGGACATGCGTGCAACGTTGCGGTTATCTTCACCGGCCTGATTGGCGCAGCCATAGATCACGTCATCAACCGCTTGCCAGTCTATGCCGGTATTTCTTTCCATCAGTGCCTTGAGGGGCAGGGCGCCCAGATCGTCGGCCCGAATACTGCCAAGTGAGCCGCCATAACGGCCGAAAGGTGTTCTTACTGCATCGCATATAAACGCGTCAGTCATGTTTGCTCCTTATACTTCGTAATCAGCCACACGTCGCTCGGTGCGATGTGGGCCCAAATAATCTTTAAACTGCTGGTGTAAGGGGTGCTGGTCGTAGTGTGACAGAGCATCCCAACTACTAAACTCTGAATACAAAACTAGATCGGCTGAGGTATCGGTACGGCTCTGGTCCACAGCCAGCTCCAGATGCAGCAATCCTTCAATTTTCTGGCGCATCTGCTGTAGCAGTTCAGTCGCGCCGTCGCAGTATTTTTGGCATTGGGAGGAATCATCGACCCGCCAGCATACGATGTGTTTAATCATAGTTTTGTCGTCTCGTCAGGCTGTCATTATACTACTTATCAATTTCAGCCACGAAGGCTACGCCATCTTTGACGATAATGGGGATGCTGTCCAGGCAGGTGCCAAAGGGAGGCCCATCGGTACATTCGCCATCATGAAAATTGAATTTTCCCAGGTGATGAGTACACATGAACTGTGTTTTCCTGGAATTAAAAAACTGTCCCGGTTCAATGTTCAGCTTGATACCGAAATGCGGGCAGCGGTTCATGTAACAGCGCAGCACACCCTCATCGTTATAAATAAATAAGTGGAATGGGTAGCGTGTTTCTGCAGCGAAACTGTGCTCGCGGACATCACCGGGTCCCAGATCATCAACACGGCATATTTGAGTGCCGCTTTGTGGGGCATTTCGCTCTTCGTACCAGATTCTCATGCGTGAGTGTTATGACAGGTGAAATTTTCAGGGGCTAAATGGCCGTAATCGTTGAGCCAATCAGGGACGAATGCCATTATAGGCATTATTCAGTAACTCTTTAACACCTTCCAGGGTGACTGCCCGGGGGTTGTAATAAGGTTTGGATAGGGCAATTTCTGTAGCCTTGTCCAGATCTTCTTCCTTCATGCCAATGGCTTCCAGGGTGCTTGGTGCACCGACTTTACCCAAGAGATCAAACAGGGCGCCTGCAGCATCATCCGGGCTCGTTCCCAGAGCACGGGCAATTGCCTGCATGGCTTCGGGAGCGTGTTCCTGGTTGTACTTGGTTGCATGCGGGATGATGACCGAGTGTACTTCGGCATGGGGAAGGTTGAAGGATCCACCGAGGGTATGGCAAAGCTTGTGATGGATTGACATGCCAACGGTCCCCAGAACGGTTCCGGCCAACCAGGCTCCGTAGAGAGCATTGCTGCGAGCGTCCATGTCATCAGGTTTTGTGACCACAACTGGCAGACTTTCAGCCAAGGCCCTGATGCCTTCTTCAGCCATCAGAGAAGTCACCGGATTTTTGTTTTCCGCGTAAAGAGCTTCGACACAGTGAGCAATCGCATTGATGCCACTGGGGCCAGAGATGAAATCCGGCAGGCTTACCGTCAATTCGGGATCATAAATCACGGTTCTGGCTAGTACCTTCATATCACGGCCGGTGGTTTTGATACCATCTTCCGTAATACCCCAGATCGGCGTCATTTCAGATCCGGCATAGGTTGTCGGAATGACGATGGAAGGCAGTCCGGTCTCCAGGGCTACCGCTTTGCCCAAGCCGATTGTCGAGCCCCCGCCCAGACACACACAGCCATCACTGTTGTGTGCCTTGATCTCAGTCATAATGGCTGTAATGGTGTCACGGGGGACATGCATAACAGCCTTGTCAAACAGGCTGCAGTTAAAATTATCTCCCAGTAATTCGATAGCGCTAACTCCCAAGTCTTTCTGGAACTCGGTAGTGATTACCATTGGGCGTTTGATTCTAAGTGCTGCTACCTCATCCGGGAGCTGTTGCAGCGTGCCAGCACCAAAGATGATGCGCTGAGAATTAGGGTGATAGATAAATTGCATGCTTAATCCTAGATTTATCTCGGGTAGAAAGGTGGAATTTTTGCATCAATATTGACCCAGACAGACTTGGGTACTGTGTATTCACGCATTGCCTCAAAACCCATTTCACGACCGTAACCTGAACGTCCTACGCCACCGAAGGGGCTAGCTGGATTGACACGTTTATAGCAATTAATCCAGACCATGCCGGCATGAATCTCACGGGCAAACTTATGAGCACGGGTAATATTCGCGGTCCACAAACCAGATCCCAGGCCATATTCAGTAGCATTGGCAAGTTCCATGGCCTCTTCATCGGTTTTGAAGGTGGTCACTGATACGAAAGGACCAAAGACTTCTTCCTGGAATACACGATCGCCAGGTTTGGCACGCACAATTGTCGGCTTGATGAAACAGCCTTTACGAAGTGTTTCATCATCAGGCTGGACGCCGCCAGTAATAAATTCGCCGCCTTCCTGCTTCACCACTTCGCAATATTGCAG
>JAYQVM010000153.1:0-3487 GCA_038148435.1 Gammaproteobacteria bacterium
GGCTATGACAGTGGGAATGGCAATTTATCATTGGGAAGTGATCCCAATGTTTGGTGATCACCGGTCTAGGTGATTTTTAAGGAGCTGATAGAACCCACCTGTTGGTTAGACTTACCTGACGGCCTTTTTTCTTAGAATGAACTTTAATCAACTCATCACGAATGATGAATTCGTGTTGGCTGATACCAGAGGCTGACAGGAAGGATGTCTGAGTCGAAAATCAATGACACTTGGTGCTTTGGTAAACTCAAAAACAATGACTAGTTAAAGTATAATTTCACGGGCTCGCCATTTTTAAGATAATCTTCTTATTACATCAAAATTTTGACAAAAATTTAGAATAGTTCCTTTATCAATCTAGGTTTTCATATCAAAAATATGATTGAGGTAAATGCCGTGATAAAATATCGACATCTATCAATAATGTGTCTTTTAACTATTACTTTATTAATAAATCCTCAATTTAGTTTTGCGCAATCAAAGAAAAATATTGAATTAGGTAGTGCACGGGAACCTCAATCTGCAATCACCTGTGTGTCTTCTAACCGCCATCTCATCTTCACCAACTCCGCTGAAGACTATCATCGATCCTTTCACCGTGTATACAAGAACTATAGCATAGGAATCTCGGAAGATGAGTTGTCTAAAGTGCTCCTCAAACTCACCGAGGAAAACAAACTATATGTTGTGAATACTGTATCGATGATCATTAAAGAGGCCAATGAGTTTAGTCATTTCAGACAAAACCATTATTACCAGGCGTTGGAAGAACTGAGATTAAACTTACCAGAAATAAATATTTGTGCCGCCATAGAAGTTGCGCTGGTGAATGAAGTCAGAAAAATTGCTTCTGTACCAAGGCCGCTATCGAGAACTAGTCCCAGTGAAATAAGGTTATTGTACCTAATTAACCACGCAAGATATGAATTGTTGTCAGCTCTACTGCACGATGTTGGTTACAAGAATTAAAATGCTACTTTCATAAACGCAAAGGCACTGCTTACCAATTCATCTGATTTCACATGACCATAATCTTTTGAAACAGCAAATTGCACCCCTACATTGAAGGCATCATCAATTGTAGCCTCATAACCAAGGCTAACATCGATCTGCCGCCCCGATGGGGATAAATCCACGCTGGATTCACTGAATTTAAGGTTTCCACCTTTTTCATAGAGTTGCGGTATCATTATTTTTGCATGTCCTGACTCGACACGAAGCGGCTGTGAGATGCCAATATGAAAACTGTCTTGTTCGTTCAAGCCAATCGGTCTGGCAATGTCAAATGCAAACGAAGTAGAAGTAACATCATGAATGTCATGCAGAAGGCCAACACCATTCACATTCATTTTGGTTGAACCAACCGAACCAAGTGCATTGTATGACCAATTGTTGTTGAACGCCCCATAGCTGGTAAACCCAGCAAAGGTTGTTTCTGCGAGTGACTGTTCTGCAAAGGCACCTTCAACAGAAGTTTCAAGGAAGCCGCTATGTTCATTTGTTCTGCCAATAAAAATGGATGTGTGTGTGCTTCCCAGCTTGCGTCCATATTCAGCGACAACGCCAGTTGTCTTTAATTCATAATCAACTGATTTTCCTTCAAACATTCCAAAAGATAACGTGCCCAGCCCCAAATCTATCATACCTCCGGCGGAGTTACCCTGTTCAGATGCTTGTATGAATGGAATGTTAAATGGGCTGGAACTGTTTACCTCATAGCCATTATTTCCGTTCCTTTGAGTGAAGGATAAGGCATTCTGAATATGTATGTTTTGTCCAACAAAAGATGAAGATGAAGAAGAGATTGGAACAACAGCCATCATACTTCCCTCAACAGCATCACCTTTTGACTTGTCGCTTATGAAGCTAAAACCATTTGGCATCTTTTGATTGAGGATGGTGCTTCCATCCATAAATCTGTCGAATGAGTGGTTGTGATTTGAGGTAACTGGACGATTTTTAACCAGTGCCCCCATGTCAAAGGCAAATCCACCATTCAATGCATCATAAAAATAGGCTTTCTGACCATTGAGAGATTTGTAAAATGAGTCGCCAAAGGCAGCTCCAAGGCGGACTTGGGAACTATCTAAATCAAATCTTCTGGCGCTTGAAATGTTCCCAGAGTCACCACTTCCTAGAAGTATCCCGTTAGAGACCATTGAGGAGGTGATTGGCGACAAGGCTTTTTCCAAGTCCAAAATGCCCTGCCCATATTCGGAGTTATATCCATGCGTTATTCCGTTGGCGAAGGTCAATGTGTCCGTTGTTGTAAAAAAAGTATTGTCTGCTGTTGCCAATATTCTATCTACAAGCTGCTCTGGAGTATGGTTAGGAAATGCTTCCGCCAAGAGTGCAACACTACCAGAAACTATAGGTGCTGCCATTGAACTCCCATTGTAAGACCAATACATGGAGCCGTTATTACCGCCTATACTAGAAGTAATTTGGTAACCATCAGCAAAAATACAAAATTTCGCTGCCAATCCACATTGATTACCCAACCGGGTAACTGTTGACGAGGTAGCGTCAGAGCCGTTTACCACTAAATTTCCGACAGTTAGCCAGGCTTCTGCTAGGTCACTATAGATTAGAGGCATGCCAGCTATACCGGCAACTTCAGAAGCGCTTGTGTTATTTCCAGCGGCCCTGACTATTACCCCAGTTGATTGAAAATTATTCAATGCTGAAGCATAGGTGTCCCAGTTTGAAGCCGTTTCACCCGCAACAGCAGAGTAAGTGGCACCATCTGATGTACTGTTGTTATTTTGATAGTTCACCAGCGTGTCAATCGTAATGCTTGCAAAGTCCCAACTGTTATTCTGAACAATTGCGCTAGCAGACTTGGCAGAGTCAGTAGCCAAAGCCCAATGGATAGGCTGAGAACCAGAAGAAGTCTTTGTGTAATCCGCCAAGTGCAATGCTGCATTATATGCAACACCGATAGTTCCATAGTCTAGGTTTGAGAAAGATCCTCTTGACCAAGTATAACCTGTATCATCTGGAACAGAAGATGAGCTGTTTGAATTGTAGTCACCGGCCGCGATACCTGCAACGTGAGCACCATGGAAGCAGCCACTCAAGCAATCACTGTAGGAATAGGTATCATAACTCAAAGTTCCATAGGTAGAGACATTCCCTGCAGCATTTTTATCAGTAATTTCATGGTGAACCGTTGAGTAAAAATCAGAATCGAGAATTGCTATCGTTTTGCCAGAGCCACTTAGGCCCCTTGCAAAAGCATTGTTTACCCCAACCAGTGTATATGGATGGATATAGCTCCTAAACGTAGGGTCTGAATCAGTAGGGGTGTCGTAATAACGTACATTTTTATACTCTTGCCGGGCAGTCCAGGTGGAATCCAATGAGGCATCATAAGAGAACGCGGTGCTATCGCTTAATGCCGAACCCGTTCTATGGTAGGATACAGATGATGAAGAACTCCCGCCGCCTCCTCCAACGCAACCAGACAAGGCAAGTGTTCCAGCAG
>JAYQVM010000154.1:0-3439 GCA_038148435.1 Gammaproteobacteria bacterium
AACCTTAACCCATATTATTCAGCCGTTACAGAGAAAGATTCAATCCCCGTCGGCCACCCCATTTCATCATTAGCTGTTTTGCGTAAGTTAAATCAAAGGGTTTAGATAAAGCTCGGTTTTAACTAATCATAAAAATTGTAACCACTATTTACGGGTTTTAATGATAGTTGAAACATGCTGTTTTTCCTTCGTTATTATTGTGTAAAACATCATATTTCCTCTTTCTTGGTAATAACCGCCTTCTATCCATCTCGGATGTTAGAGAGCTTCAAATTTTTTTCTATAGTCTCCCTTAACCAGTTTAAAACTGGTTTAGTTAAGATGTTGTTTTTATAATCCGTATTCTTCGTTTCTTATAAGGTAAGATTGATGCAAGATACTTTATTTTATGTTCATGACCCAATGTGTAGTTGGTGTTGGGGATTTGAACCTTCTCGGCGAGAGATTTTTACTGCTGTTTCAAAAAAACTACAGATTCGTAGTTTACTTGGGGGACTCGCGCCTGATACAGACAAGCCCATGCCGGATGAGATGCGTTCTATGTTGCAACAAACCTGGAAGCGAATCGAAAAAAAAATACCTGGAACTCATTTTAACTTCGATTTTTGGGAAAAATGTTCACCCAGGCGTTCCACTTATCCTGCAAACAGAGCTGTCATTGCCGCTCGTTTTCAGGGTGATGAGTTTGATCAGAAAATGACAGGAAGAATTCAGCAGGCATACTATTTGGAAGCTAGAAACCCATCAGATAACTCTACACTGATTGAATTGGCTAAGGAAATTGACCTTGATACTGAGCAATTTTCAGAGCAGCTTGAAGCTGTCACGACGCAAGAAATTTTGATGGAAGAAATTCAGCTATCACGGCAGATGCAGATGAATAGTTTCCCTAGTCTCGCAGTCTACCGGTCAGGGGAGTTGAAACATATCACCCTAAATTATACTGACCCACGTTCTATGATAATGGAGATTGAAAACAATTAGACTCAATATTGTCAGCTGATGTCACATAAATCCATAATGTCGGCTTTCGACCCAAAGCGGTCCTTAGGGCTTTTCTTGAATAATTGCTTATACTCTACCTAAAAAAATAAAATTGGAGATATCAGTATTCTTTTACCTGTATTTTGTAAGTTATATTGAAAATGCTCAGAAGGAATTATATTTAGAAAAGATAGAGGGAATGTAGAAATGATTATAAATAGGAAAATCTACTCCGCGTTATTTGCCTTGGTCTTAGGGTTTAATAGTATTTTAGCCCTAGGCCAAACGTTTGATTTAGCCATTACAAACGGCCGTGTGATGGACCCTGAAACAGGCCTTGATGCTATAAGATCGATCGGTATAAGTGATGGGCAGATTGTTGCAATTGAAGAAGGTCCACTTTCTGGAGAGGTCAACATAGATGCAAGTGGTCTGGTCGTCGCACCCGGATTCATAGATATACACACCCATGGCATGAACGATGAAAGTAATCGTTTGGCCGTAGCAGATGGTGTAACAACAGCACTTGAATTAGAAGTGGGCGTCTATCCGGTAACTCCATGGTATACAGAGCAGGAAGGAAAATTTTTCACTAATTACGGAGCCTCGGTAGGACATATTCCTACTAGGATGAAGTTAAAACACAATATCAATATCGGCTCCTGGATGACTGCTCCTGCTGAAGATAATATTCAGGATCTGTCCCCTGCCTACGCATTTGAACCTGCTGATGATACAGAAATCGAACGCTTACAATCTTTAATTCGAGAAGGCATTGAACAGGGCGCCCTGGGTATTGGGATGGGCGTCACCTACACACCGGCAGCAACTCGTCGTGAAATTCTCGATATTTTTAGAATCAGTGCAGAACTAAATGCGCCTATTTTTATTCATTTACGAAGTACTGATAACAGAGAAAAACTCGAACCATTAAATGAAGTGATCAGTAATGTGGCTGTGACTGGAGCATCTGCTCATGTCGTGCACATTAATAGTAGCGGTCTAGATGATGCACCGCTTATGGTGCAAATGCTTCGCGATGCGAGACAGCGCGGACTTGATATCTCAACTGAAACCTATCCTTATAATGCAAGCTCTACAAGACTTGAGTCGGCATTATACAGTGGCGATTGGCGAGCGAGATCTGGGCAAGAATATAACAGCCTCATGTGGGTAGAAACGGGTGAACGCTTAAATGCTGAAACCTTTCAAGAATATCGTGAAATTGGCGGGTTTATCGTTGACTATAGCCAGAAAGAAGAAAATATTCGGTGGTTAGTTTCACAACCTGATGTAATTATTGGTTCTGACGGCATACCGTTTGTAGATGGCCGCGCGCATCCTAGAGGTGCAGGCACTTTTTCTAGGGTACTTGGCTTATATGTACGTGAAGAAAACTTGCTTTCCCTCATGAGTGCTCTGAGCAAAATGACAATTCTGCCTGCAAAACGACTTGAGACTGTCGCCCCTGCCATGATGCGCAAAGGTCGTATACAAATAGGTGCGGATGCTGACATTACTATATTTAATGCCGAAACAATTATTGATCATGCGACCTTCCTTGAGCCAGCTCAGTCATCCAGTGGAATTATGCATGTTATTGTAAATGGCGTTCCAGTTATTCGTGATGCAGTGTTGAATGACAGTGTACATCCAGGTCAACCAATTTTGGGAGCGGCAGCGGAATAATTTATTTTTTATTCTAAGACCAGACAATATCCCGATAAACCTTGGGATCAGTGTCGCCCTCTGTTGAAAACAACATCACAGACGAATCAGAGCTAAGGTTTAATTCTTCTTTGATGGCACTGAAATCTTTATTAGAAAGAATTTCGAATAATGCGCCGAGTGTTACCGAACCTGATTCACCTGAAGTAACGCTGTGATCGCCCGCCAATGGATTCCCTAACACTCTCATCCCTTTGCGTGCGATGTCATCAGAGCAAGCAATGAAGGCACAGGCAGCTGATTTTAATATATCCCATGCTATTAAACTTGGTTTACCACAAGCAAGCCCGGCCATAATTGTGAGCAAGTCCCCCTCCACTCTGGTCAGTTCATTCATTCTTTTAGACTCATACAAACATGGGGCTCCTTGCGCCTCGACAACAATAAATTTCGGCATAGGTCTATCAGATAAGTTGCATAAATGAGCTAGGATTGCAGCCGGTAATGAGCCCACGCCAGCTTGCACAAATACATGGGTAGGCCAGACATTTTTCTCTTGCAGTAGATACTCAGTTACCAAAGTAAAGTAACCTTGCATAATCTGTAATGGGATTTTTTCGTAACCTTGCCAAGCAGTATCTTGTATTAGTATCCATCCCTGTTTTTGTGCCTGTTGATTGGCATAATTCACTGTATCATCATAAATATGATCGGTAATTGAGGCTTCAGCACCATATTTTTTAATGGCTTCCAATCGGGTTGGAGAGGATCCTTTAGGCATGTACAC
>JAYQVM010000155.1:0-3381 GCA_038148435.1 Gammaproteobacteria bacterium
CGCCTAGATTGCGCGCCGTGGTGGAAGCTCCCAGTACAAACTTGTCGGCACTCCATACCAGCCCAATGATCCCGCCGATAATTGCCAGCGCGAACAATAAGTAATTCATGCAATATCCTGTCATAGAAGAAATCGTAATTATAGCTTATTTGCCATGGCCAATGATAAATTCTGACATTGCTGCTGCTTTACGGTAGAATGCCCGCCCAATCAAACGGGGCATCAACAATGTCGTTAAGCACTGAAAAAATAGAGGAACTGATTCGCTCAGAAATGGCGAATGCCCAGGTGTATGTGCAGGGTGCAGATGCCAAGTATCAGATTCAGGTCATCGCTGATGAATTTGCAGGCCTGAATGCTGTCAAGCGCCAGCAACGTATTTACCGGATCATTAATCCGCATATCGCATCGGGTGAAATTCATGCGGTCAGCATGCAACTACATACGCAGGAAGAGCACCCATAATTGACTGGTAGGCTGGTTTGGAAAAAGAGCCAGCTGGCTCTTTTTTTATGGTTGGAAAATGCTCACATAGCAAAGTTCAAACTGATAGAATGATTCGATAAAGCGCAGCAGATTTTTTAGGTGAACAAGTGGATAAATTATTAATACAGGGTGGAACGCGGCTGAATGGAGAGATTCGGATAGCCGGTGCTAAAAATTCGGCCCTACCGATCATGGCGGCCACACTGCTTACCGGTGATTATGTCAAAATCGGCAATCTTCCCCACCTGTTCGATATCACTACCATGCTGGAGCTGCTGGGTTGTATGGGTGTTGAATCTATCATTGGTGACAAGCTGGAGGTAGAGTTAAACAGCAGCACGATTAATAACTTCAGTGCTCCCTATGATCTGGTTAAAACCATGCGTGCATCCATTCTAGTATTGGGGCCCATGCTGGACCATTACGGCAGGGCAGAAGTTGCCCTGCCGGGCGGCTGTGCTATCGGTAGTCGACCGGTCAATTTACATATCGAGTCATTGAAGAAAATGGGTGCCGACATTCAGGTGGAAAACGGTTACATCAAGGCCACCACCAAAGGTCGTCTGAAAGGAGCCCATATCTTTATGGATCTTGTTACCGTCACAGGCACCGAGAACGTCATGATGGCAGCAACCCTGGCGGACGGCCAGACAGTGATTGAGAATGCCGCGCGGGAACCTGAAGTTGTTGACCTTGCAAACTGTCTTCGTGCCATGGGAGCTGATGTCAGCGGCGAGGGCAGTGATACCATTGTCATTAATGGCGTCGAACGTTTGTATGGCTGTTCCTATTCCGTGATGCCGGACCGCATTGAAACGGGAACCTACTTGATAGCAGCGGCTGCTACCCGAGGCCGGATCAAAGTTAAAAATACTCGCCCAAAAACCCTTGAAGCGGTGCTGAGTAAACTTGAAGAGGCCGGCGCTCAGATTGAACTGGGTGAAGATTGGATCATGCTCGATATGCATGAGCAGAGGCCCAAAGCAGTTTCTTTGAAGACGGCGCCTTATCCGGCTTTTCCGACAGATATGCAGGCCCAGTTTACGGCGCTGAACGCCGTCGCTGAGGGTTCCGGTGTCATCACTGAAACGGTTTTTGAAAACCGCTTCATGCATGTCCATGAAATGAACCGCATGGGCGCAGAACTAAAAGTCCAAGGAAATACCGTCTTCGCGAATGGTGTGCCCTCGTTGATTGGAGCCCCAGTCATGGCTACAGATCTGAGGGCGTCTGCTAGCCTGGTTATTGCCGGGCTAGTATCGGAAAATGAAACCATGGTTGATCGCATTTATCACATAGACCGTGGCTATGAGTGTATTGAAGAAAAACTGCAATTGCTGGGCGCAAAAATACGGCGTCTACCTTCGTAGTCAGCTTTTAATTCCTTAATGATAAAACAATACGAGAATAGTCTATGTCCAAACAGAGGTTACTTATCGCTCTGACAAAAGGGCGAATAATGGAAGAAGTACTGCCTTTGCTGGATAAGGCAGGGGTTATTCCTGCCGAGGACTTTAACAAAAGCCGCAAGCTAATTTTTGACAGTAATATTCAAGGTGTTCAGTTTATGGTTATCCGTGGTTCTGATGTGCCAACATATGTCGAACTGGGTTGTGCCGATATTGGCATTACCGGCAAGGACATCATCATGGAAAATGGATCTAGCGGTTTTTACGAACTGCTGGATCTAAAACTTGCCACCTGCCGATTGATGACTGCCAGGCCAATTGATCAGAAGCAAAAAAAACGCCGCCTTCGCGTTGCCAGCAAATTCGTCAACATAGCAAAGCGTTATTTTTTCGAAAAAGGTCAACAGGTAGATATCATTAAACTCAATGGCGCTCTGGAGCTGGCACCCTTGATGGGTCTTGCCGATTGTATTGTGGATATCGTCGACACAGGTAATACACTCAAAGCAAATGGTCTGGTACCTGAAGAGGTGATTGCTGAAGTCAGCACTCGGGTGATCGTCAACAAGGCGGCCATGAAGCTGAAACACAAACAGATTCAGAGTCTGCTGAACCGCCTAAAGGACGCGGTCAATGCATCCATTTAAGTAAGCCCTAAACCAAGATGTTAAGAATTAAAAAGCTCAGTACACAGGATTTAGATTTTTCCATCCAACTAGATAAGGCTTTAGCTTGGGAGTCCCTGGCCAGCTCGTCTGTGCTGCAAAGTGTGCAGAGTATTCTGGCTGAGGTCAGAGATAAGGGGGACAGTGCGCTTCTGTCTTTTTCGGAACGTTTTGACAAGCTAGTACTCAAGGATGCTCGTGAGCTGGAAATTCCGGCACAAAAGTTACAGCAGAGCCTCGAGATAATTCCTGCAGATCAAGCCAGAGCGCTGCAGGAAGCAGCGGAGCGCATAGGCCGTTACCATGAAAAACAAAAACAGGATTCCTGGCAATATACCGATGAAGATGGCTCTATATATGGGCAGAAAGTCACTGCATTAGACAGGGTTGGTATTTATATTCCTGGTGGTAAAGCTTCATATCCCTCAACAGTCCTGATGGATGCAATTCCTGCCAGGGTAGCAGGAGTAAAAGAAATCATTGCCATGGTGCCGACTCCCGCAGGTGAGATCAATAAATTGGTGCTAGCAGCCTTGTCGTTGGCGGGTGTTGATCGGGTATTTCGTGTTGGCGGTGCTCAGGCTATAGCCGCTATGGCCTATGGTACTCAGACAATTCCAAAGGTCGACAAAATTATCGGCCCGGGAAACATTTATGTGGCACTGGCCAAGCAACAGGTTTTTGGGCAGGTTGGAATTGACATGGTTGCTGGTCCCTCGGAAATTCTAGTGATATGCGATGGATCTACCGATCCGGACTGGGTGGCTATGGACCTGTTTTCCCAGGCGGAACACGATGAAGATGCCCAGTCCATCTTATTG
>JAYQVM010000156.1:0-3377 GCA_038148435.1 Gammaproteobacteria bacterium
GGTGGAAGGCGAGCTGCCTCCCGGTGCTACAGTCATCATCTGTGACGCAGCCGGTCAAGCGCTGGCGCTGGGGGCATACTCCCCAACATCACAGATTCGGGTGCGCATTTGGAGCTTTGATCCTCATAGCGACATCGACAAGGCATTCTTCAAGTCCCGTTTGCAGGTGGCGATTGAAGCGCGAAATGATCTGATGTCATCCACCAATGCCCAGCGCCTGGTTTTCTCTGAAGCAGATGCCTTGCCTGGGCTTATAGTTGACCGTTATGCGGATGTCTTGGTTTGCCAGTTCTTATCAGCAGGTGCTGACTTTCACAAGAGCCTGATCGTGGAGTGTCTGCAGGAGCTGCTGGCTTGTAATAGCATTTACGAGCGCTCCGATGTCTCGGCCCGGGCTAAAGAGGGGCTCAGTGAGAGCAGTGGTTTACTCAGTGGTGAGCAGCCCTCCGAAATTGTATTGATCCGGGAAAACGGTTTGAGTTACCAAGTGAATATTCGTGAGGGTCACAAAACCGGCTTTTACCTCGATCAGCGCGATAACCGTGCCATGCTAGCTGCTCATAGTGAAGGGCGTGAGGTTCTCAACTGCTTTTCCTATACCGGTGGATTTGGTTTAGCCGCGATGGCCGGTGGGGCAAAACGTGTGATCAATATCGACAGTTCAGAGCAGTCTCTGCAAATGGCTTCCAGTAACGCCGCGCTGAACAAAATCGACAGCGAGCGTTTTAGTGTAATGGCTGGCGATGTGTTCAGTTTACTTCGAGAGATGAACACTGCCCAGCAGGACTTTGATCTGATTGTGCTGGATCCACCCAAATTCATTGACAACAAGCAGCAGATTGATCGCGGAGCACGAGCCTATAAGGATATCAATCTGCAGGCTTTCAAGCTTCTGCGTCCAGGTGGGTTGCTGTTTACCTTTTCCTGTTCCGGCTTGATGCCCGACCGTCTGTTTCAGAAAATTGTTGCTGATGCTGCGCTGGATGCGCAGTGCCAGGGGCAGATTATTCATCAGCTAAAACAAGCCGGCGATCATCCTGTGAGCCTGAATTTTCCGGAAGCCGCCTACCTTAAAGGTTTTTGCATACGTAAGGTCAATACAGCCCATGGATATTAAATACCTGCAGGATCTGCTGGCTGAATTTGCCCAGGAGCGGGACTGGGAACAGTTCCATAGTCCGAAAAACCTGAGCATGGCCCTGGCAGCAGAAAGTGGGGAGTTACTGGAATTGTTCCAGTGGCTCAGTGAAGCGCAATCTGCCCAGCTTGATAAAGTGCAGCGGCAGATGGTCACAGAGGAGTTGGCTGATATCTTGCTTTACCTGCTACGTCTTGCCGATGTGCTCGACGTTGATCTGGACGAGGCGGCCCATCAAAAACTCCGTATCAATGCAGAAAAATATCCCGTTGACCTCGCCAAAGGCAACGCGACCAAGTATAAGCATCGAAAATAAGCTCGCATGCTCAGCTACCAGCACTCTTACCATGCCGGCAACTGTGCCGATGTTCATAAGCATCTGGCGCTGGTCTGCCTGCTTCAGCAGCTGCAGCTAAAGGAAACACCTTTTTGCTATGTCGATGCGCATGCTGCCAGTGGCGTGTATGACCTCTTAAGTGAAGCGGCTCTTAAAACGGGTGAGGCGAAGCAGGGGATCAGCCAGTTTGAAGGCCGACACGTAAAAGATGTCCAGCTTCGTGCCTATATGGAAGCAATTGCTTATTTCAACGGCAATGGTGCTGGCATACGCAGTTATCCGGGGAGTGCAGCACTTGCGCAAGTTTTCCTGCGCCAACAGGATCGTGCAATTTTACTGGAGCAGCATCCGCAGGAAGTCGCCGACTTGAAACGTAATCTTGGAAAAGACAGTCGTCTGGCGATTCATCACCGTGATTCCTATGAAGGCTTGCCAGCGCTATTGCCGCCTGCTATTCGCCGGGGCATGGTTCTGTTAGACCCGTCCTATGAGGTCAAACAGGAATACGAGCAGATTTTCGTTTTGCTTCAAAAAGCCTGGAAGCGCTGGGGAAATGCGATTTTTGTCCTGTGGTTTCCGCTGCTTGGTGAGGGGCGGCATATCCGGCTGCTGCAAAAAATCAAGGCGGCCGCTTTCGCAAAAACCGTCTACAGCGAGTTTGTCTGGGATACACAGGCAGACGGCATGGGCGGTTCCGGACTGGTTATCATCAACAGCCCATGGCATTTTGCAGAGCAGTTTGTTCTAGCGATGCAGGAAGTGCTGGAGGTGTTGGGTAAAAAGCCACGCGCGACTCATCGCTTGCAGGAGGTTCAGGATAGGTAACGAATCTGTATGCCAACGCTGTCCTGATCAATTAGCAAATCAGAAATAACCACTACCTTGTCATTGGATACAAAACCGGCCTTGGTTTTCAGTTCATGAAAGGCTCGCCGAAGGGTTTCTTCCGGATCATTGCTGAATTCAATTTTGAAAGGGTAGACGTAACGATTCAGCGTCATCAGGCGCCGGGTTACGCCGATATTGGTGAAAGCAAAGATCGGTGAACTTTCTGGATGGCAGTTGGTGACATAGTTAGCCATGATACCGTGGCGAGTCACAACCACGATGCCTTTGGCATTCAGGCTGTCTGCCAGCTCGACCGCCGTGGCTGCCAAATGTTCCTTGTCGGATGACTTGATCAGTTCGTCTGTAAAATTCAGGCCGGGTTGCTTTTCAGTGGCGCGGGCAATGGCATCTAGCTGTTTGACACAGCGTACTGGATGCTTTCCGACCGTGGTTTCACCGGAGAGCATGATAGCGTCGGCTCCCTCATAAACGGCATTGGCGACATCGGTGACCTCGGCGCGAGTCGGTATCGGATTTTCTATCATCGACTCCAGTAAGTGGGTGGCGACGATAACCCGTTTGCCATACCTAGCACAGAGTTTAACGATGTGGCGCTGAACCGTTGGCAATTCGGCAAGATCAATCTCCACGCCCAGATCACCGCGGGCTACCATAATGCCGTCGGCAACCTGAACAATTTCCTCCAGGTTTTTTACACCAAGCTGGTCTTCAATCTTGGCGATGATCTTGATGGTATCGAGTTTTTTCGGAAAATTTTCCTGAATGAGCTTACGCAACTCCAGCACATCATCGGCATCACGCACAAAGGAGAGTGCGATGTAATCCAGTTCATGCGATAGGCCATAGAGAATATCTTCACGGTCTTTCTGTGTGATGGCGGGCAGGTTGACACGAATGCCTGGCAGGTTGACATGCTTCTTACTACCAAGTTTACCCCCATCAAGAATCTTGCAACGTAGCAGGGGACTGTTTTTTTCCAGCACCTTCAGATTGATCAGGCCATTATCCACCGTGATTTTGTCACCGACATTCATGGTTTCAATCAGTTCATCA
>JAYQVM010000157.1:0-3367 GCA_038148435.1 Gammaproteobacteria bacterium
CCTGAGCCATCAGCACATGCTGGATGCGCAATAATACTTCACCGCAGATATGAAGGGAGGTCTGGCTAAGACAGTCCAGTGTTTCACTCACCGAACCTTCACTGGAGTTTTCAACAGGTACCAGGCCAAATTCACAGACGCCATTTTCAACGGCTGTAAAAACCTGATCGATTTTGTCGCAGGATATACCCTTCTGCGCGGTGCCAAAATATTTCAGCAGGGCATTATGAGAATAGGTGCCCTCAGGGCCCAGATAGGCAACCTTTTGGTGCGCATCAATCTCACTCATCTGCTGCCGGAAGGGCTAAATTCTGTGAACCAGATGTTTCGCCATTTTCCAGTTCGGCAAGTTCAACCCCTTCCTCCGGTTCTTCAATGCGCTCTACCCCAACCAGGCTTTCACCTTCCTTAAGCTTGATCAGGCGAACACCCTGTGTATTTCGCCCCTGAGATGAAACTTCATCAGTTCGCGTTCGCACCAGGGTTCCCTTGTCACTGATCAGCATGATTTCATCACCTTCCCTGACCTGGACGGCACCCACGATCGCCCCGTTGCGCTCACTGGCCTGAATACCAATGACTCCTTTACCACCACGTTTATAGGTCGGAAAATCCTCCACCCGGGTACGTTTGCCAAAACCGTTTTTACTGACCGCCAGTATCTGGGAGCCTTCCTCGGGAATAATCATATCGACCATATGATGCCCTGCTTCCAGACGAATTCCCCGAACCCCTTTTGCTGTTCTACCCATAACCCGCACATCCGCTTCATGGAAGCGAATCACTTTACCGGAACTGCTATAGAGCATGACATCCTGATTGCCATTGGTAATGTCTGTCTTAAGCAAACTGTCGCCTTCCTCCAGTTCAATGGCTCGCAAACCGACACTGCGCTGTCTGGAAAAATGAGTCAGGGTGACTTTTTTAACTGTGCCATTGGCTGTCGCCATAAACACGAATTTATCTTCTTCATAGTCACGCAGGGGCAACATGCTGGTAATGGTTTCACCCTCTTCCAGTGGCAGGATATTGACTATCGGTTTGCCGCGCGCGGTTCTGCCTGCCAGCGGAATCTGGAAAACCTTGATCCAGAATACCTTGCCGGTTGTTGTGAAACACAGCAGCGTATCATGCGAACTGGCCACCAGCAGATGTTCAACAAAATCCTCTTCCTTGACACTCGCTGCAGCCTTACCCCGACCACCACGACGCTGGGCCTGATAATCCGTCAATGGCTGACTCTTGGCATAACCGGTCTGCGAAATGGTGACAACCCGGTCTTCTTCGGTGATCAGATCCTCAACGGTCAGGTCAGCCTGGGAGTCACGAATTTCTGTGCGCCGCTCATCCCCATAATTTTCACTGATCTCTTCAAGTTCCGTTCGGATCACTTCCAGCAATCGCTCGTTGCTGCCGAGGACTTCCAGATATTCGGCTATCTGCTGCAGCAGTTCCTTGTAATCATTGATGAGTTTTTCCTGCTCAAGCCCGGTAAGTCGATGTAAGCGCAGTTCCAATATAGCCTGTGCCTGATCCGGCGACAGGAAATACTCTTTTTCTTTCAGACCGTATTGCTCGGGGAGACGGTCCGGACGACAAACATCCGGATCGGCATCGCCCAGTAGGGCCAGCACCCCGTCGGAATTCCATGAGCGGGCCAGCAGTTTTTCCTTGGCATCTGCTGAGCTTGGCGAGGCCTTGATCAGCTCAATGACAGCATCAATATTAGCCAGTGCAACGGCCAGTCCTTCAAGAATATGACCTCTTTCCCTGGCCTTGCGCAGCATGAATACGGTACGACGGGTGACGACTTCCCGGCGGTGCTGAATGAAAGCATCGAGGCTATCTCTTAGATTCAGCAGCTTGGGCTGACCATCGACAAGCGCCACCATATTAATGCCAAAAACTGATTGCATCTGAGTCTGCGCATAGAGATTGTTCAGTACAACATCGGCCACTTCACCCTTGCGCAATTCAATGACAATCCTCAGGCCATCTTTATCCGACTCATCACGCAATTCCGTGATACCTTCAATTTTTTTCTCTTTTACCAGCTCAGCAATACGCTCAATTAATCGTGCCTTATTAATTTGATAGGGAATTTCATGAACAATGATGGTGGATTTGCTGGTTTTTTCATCTTCGATGATTTCAGCACGCGCGCGCATATAGATTTTGCCGCGTCCTGTCCTGTAGGCCTGGATGATGCCCGCACGTCCGTTTATTATAGCAGCCGTTGGAAAGTCAGGCCCCTGGATATGCTGCATCAATTCATCCACATCAATCTCGGGATTGTCCATCATGGCGATGGTGGCACTGATCACTTCCTTGAGATTATGCGGGGGAATATTAGTGGCCATGCCCACCGCAATACCGGAAGAGCCATTGATCAGCAAATTGGGGACCCGCGTGGGCAGCACATCGGGAATCTGTTCGGTGCCATCGTAGTTTTCTGAAAAATCTACAGTTTCCTTATCCAAGTCAGCCAGCAGTTCGTGTGCCAGCTTTTGCATGCGAATTTCGGTATAACGCATGGCAGCAGCCGAGTCACCATCAATCGAACCGAAGTTCCCCTGGCCATCCACCAGCATGTAGCGCAGTGAAAAATCCTGCGCCATACGCACGATCGTTTCATAAACGGCAGAATCACCGTGAGGATGGTACTTACCGATAACGTCACCGACAACGCGGGCAGATTTCTTGTAGGGTTTGTTCCAGTCGTTGGAGAGTACATTCATGGCAAACAGCACACGCCGATGGACGGGTTTAAGACCATCACGAACATCCGGCAGTGCACGGCCGATGATAACGCTCATGGCATAGTCCAGATAGGACTGCCGCATCTCATGTTCTATGGTGACTGACTGGATATGCTCGTCGTATTGACCTTCACCTTGATTTGTAGAATCCGACATAAAAAACTATTGTTTCCCCTAAAAAAAACGAGCTGAAGCGCCAGGATCATTACCATAAATCAGGTCACGCGCTGGCCAGAAATGTGGCACTTGTTTAAACCTGGATTTATTTAAAATGATACACGTGATTCTAGCATATTTTGGGGCTGTTCTGACAGCCAAAGTACATACTTTTGGCAATAATCGGTATACTCCCTTGTAATTTAAATAGTAGCAAAGAAATCAATATTTTATGTCTCCCACACACAGCCTAGAGCAGGCTCAGGAAGTCGATGCGATTATCCATGCAAAATGGTTGGTGCCGATGACTGAAAACGGGCTGGTTCTCCATGATCACAGCGTGGTAATTCAGCATCAGTTAATCCGCGAAATCCTTCCCAGTCAGGAGGTCGGCAAGTATTTTAAAAGCAGGAATATTTTTCAGCTGGATGAGCATGTTCTCATCCCGGGAC
>JAYQVM010000158.1:0-3341 GCA_038148435.1 Gammaproteobacteria bacterium
ATCCTATTAAGGTTGACCGGGCCGTTGACACGGTAGACATCTTTCATCCGCAAATGGAATTTTTGAATTAGGAAATCAATTATTTCTTGCGGGCACTGAACTGTCACCTCAAGACGCACTGCCTCGGCAAAGCGTCTGGATGGCAGCTCACCCTCCAGTGCACGCATCAGGTCCTCGGCTTCTTCCTCACTGACAAAGAGGTCACTGTTTCTAGTGACGCGAAACTCATAACAGCCGGTCACCGTCATGCCGGGAAATAAATCACCAGCATGTTTATGAATGATGGAGGATAAAAAGACAAAATCGTATTTATGACTGGCGCATGATGAGGGAAGACGTATCAAGCGCGGTAGGGCTCTAGGTGCCTGCACCACGGCAATACCGCTGTTGCGGCCGAATGCATCCTTACCTTCCAGCGAGATAATAAAATTAAGACTTTTATTCAGTACCGCTGGGAAGGGATGAGCAGGGTCAAGGCCAACCGGGCTCAGCACAGGCAGGAGTTCCCGGTTAAAATAACCTTTAATCCAGGTGGACTGTTTCTGGTTCCAGCGATCGCGCTGCAGAAAATGGATATCTTCCTTTGCCAGCGCTGGCATTAATTCATCGTTGAGTATGCGGTATTGCTCGTCCTGCAGGTTATGCGCAATTTCGCTGATCAGGTCTAACTGTTCGGAAGGGCTAAGATTGTCTGGTCCGCGTTGTGTTGACCCATAGGCAACTTGCTGCTTGAGACCGGCAACCCGTATCTCAAAAAACTCATCCATATTAGAACTGGCAATACATAAAAAGAACAGACGCTCGAGCAGAGGGGTCTGCCTATCTCGGGCCTGGGCCAGTACCCTCCGATTAAACTCAAGCAGGCTCAACTCTCGGTTAATAAAATGATCTGGATTATCTAATTTAAGATTCTCTTTAGCTGCTGCCAGACTGCTCATATTAGTTGCCGATAATCAGTAAATAACCGTAGTTATAGTTGGGCTTATGGACTTCGACTTCCTTTACCTTTGCTCCCAATTTATTTTTGCAGCGTTTGGCCAGTTTTAAAAATGGTGAGCGGCCAGGGTCTGCAATGATAATGCGAGAAACACCTTCATCCACAGATTTTTTTATGACCTTATACAAAGGATCGACGAGCTCATCCCAGAAACAGATATCAGCTCCAACGATCATATCCTGCTGCCTGAGGATTTTACGCCTAAGATTTTCGTAGCGAGAAACCTTTTTTTTCACTATCGTGTTATTTGCCCGGGCATGCAAATTTAAAAAGGGAAAGACATGTTTATCGGCATCAACGCCGATGACTTGAGCTTGAAATTTTTTGGCGCAGTAAATTGATAAAAACCCCCATCCGCAACCGATTTCCATGATGGAGCTATTTTTAGAGGGCGGTTTCCTGTCTAGATAATCAATGATAAAGAAACTTGAATACCAAATTTTTGTACCATGAATTTCCGGTTCGTCTTTTTCTGCTAACAGTTTTTTTAAGGTTTTCGATGTTTTTTTATAAACAATTAAACCATGGACTGTCTTTGTTTCTGAAGCAGTCACAACTTTCCTCTTGCCAGTTAAGTTGCCCGAGAAACTCTAATACAACTTTGTTTAGAAATGGTTGCAGCGAAAATTTTCAGAAATTTTTTAGAAGCTAACTAAAAATTTGATTTGAATTCTACGCCTTAGCATGAGCTTAATCAATGAAAGGAAAAATGGCAGCAAGCAAGCATCTCCGTATTCAAGAATTCTGTGAAGGTTTTTTTGAATTAACCTTTTCAACGATGCTGACCAGTTCTCCTTCGTGAAGGCGGGTTTTGATAGATGTTCCTGGTTTGACATCTCGACAGGAGCCAATCACCTGATTTTTTTCATCATAGGTCACCGAATAACCGCGAGCAAGAATATTTAAGGGGCTAAGGTTGTTGAGGGCATGGCTCATATCAGCCAGTTGGAGCCTGAGATTTTTCATATACTGCAATAATGTTCTGTGCAACCCTTGCAGGAGATAGCTACTCTCTTGTAGCCTGCTGCGTATCATTGAAAGCGGGGATTGCTGAAAGAGATGTTGAGATTGAGTTTTGAGGGTATGCTGGCGTTGAGTAAGAAAAAACTGAAATTCACGACGCAGTTTCAGCTCCAAGCCGTCCACTTTTTGGGCCTGTTCCTGTAGTCGCCTTCCCGGGTGTTTGATCTGTTTGCGGAACCACTGGAGGTGCTGCGCTTTTTGTTTAGCTGAGGCATTCCACAAGCTTGAAAACTGGTTCTGGTATGCAATAAATAGTGCCTTGAATTCTTGCTGATCTGGGCTCAGCAGTTCAGCAGCGGCTGTTGGTGTTGCAGCCCGCATGTCGGCAACAAAATCGGCTATTGTGAAGTCCACCTCATGACCTACTGCACTGAGCACCGGCAGCTTGGATGAAAAAATAGCACGTGCCAGCTTTTCATCATTGAAAGCCCACAGATCTTCCAATGAGCCACCACCGCGACCGATAATCAATACATCTAGGTCAGACAGAGCGGCCTGTTTTTTGTTGGCTAGCTGCAGAGCCTTTATCATAGCCGGTGCTGCCTCGCTACCCTGAACTGGCACTGGCAGAATTGTTAAAGGAATGGCAGGAAAGCGGCGCTTGAGTACGCTGATGATATCCCGGATGGCAGCCCCGCTGGGGGAGGTGATGACCCCAATATGGGCAGGCAATGAGGGCAATTCTCGTTTGTGACCTTCATCGAAGAGGCCTTCCTGGTGCAGTTTGTTCTTAAGTGCTTCAAAGGCAATACGCAATGCGCCTTCACCAAGAGGGCTAAGGCTTTCAACGAGAAGTTGGTAATCACCACGCCCTTCATAGAGGCTGAGTTTGGCCTTGAGCTGTATCTGCATACCTTCACGAGGCTTGATCTTGACGAACTGGTTTCGTCCCTTGAACATGGCACAACGAACTTGGGCATTTTCATCTTTCAGGGTGAAATACCAGTGGCCAGAAGCAGGCATGGCTATATTAGATAGTTCGCCCTCAACCTGCACCGCAGGGAAATGCTTTTCAAGCAGGTAACGTGCTTCCCGGTTCAGTTCAGTGACTGTATACATAGTCTGTTGCGGGTTCGGGTGGCTGCTATTATGCTCATCTATCATGTGGGTATCATACCGTAAAAGCTCAAGACTGACCCCCGTCTTTGGTCATTTTGCAACAAGCTGCTATTGTTTGCTCTCAGGCAGAAGTTTATAATAAATCGCTTTCCCGCTTGGCCGGGCTTGCACGTGGATAAATGGTGATATGCTACGAATAGTAGAAGATGCCCTAACCTTTGACGATGTACTGCTAGTCCCTGCGCATTCTCTTGTGCTGCCC
>JAYQVM010000159.1:0-3337 GCA_038148435.1 Gammaproteobacteria bacterium
CGGATTGGACCCTTTTTATCACCGAATACGAAATAATCGAGTGAGTTTTTTGGATACTGAAACAGTTTCATAATAGGTAAATAATCACAAACCAGCGTGGTCTGATTCCAAAATTTGAGCTTGCCTTTAAATAAAAAATAGAATTTGAATAATTCAGGATGTACAACAATATCCTCAATCTAAGTGATAAAAAAACGAACTGCTAATAAGCAGGCTTCTAATGTACATCACCCTGCGAGTTTGAAAATTTTAATGAGAATATCTTGCTGAATATCACCATTTTTTTTCACAAACTCACTCGGGATTTCTGTCAAGAAAACCTATCAAAATAAAGCTTAATCCCTAGCTGGTAGACGGGCACAGATATCATCGCTGACGGCCTGCAGACTGCCTCCGTCATAATAGCAATGAAAAATGGTATTATCTCTGGAACGTTCATGATAAAGCAGGATACTTAATTCACCATCGACGTAATTTTCCTGAAAGATGACCTCACCATCCTGAAAAAACAGGCGACCGATTAAGGCGTCCTCCTCGGCAAAACTAATCACCAGCATACCGTTTAAAATATTAGCCGATGCCAGAGCCACCTCTTCATAAGCTTGCTCCGAAGCGGCTACAATTTCAATGTCTGCATTCAATTCGAGGGTAAACAGGGTTTTGTCCGCATAAGTCTGCCAAATAGTTCTAAAATCGAGCTGATAGCGAATTTCCCTGCTCAATAGCACACCTTTTTCATAGAGCGCATCAAACACATAATCGTCTTCCTGATAATAAAAAACACCATCCGGCAAACTGTCATTGATGTGAATAGTTAGTTTCCTATCGCCATTTTCATACCAGTAGTGTTGCTGACCGGCAAACATACCCTGAAGAAAACTCAGCTCTGAAGCCTGCTGCCCATTCTCATACCAGGATACTGCCTTGCCACTGAAGGGATCACCACTGTCTTCTAGGTAATAACGGTTTTCCAGCAGAAGCAGACTGGAAACTTGTGTTGGCTCTTCAGAGGCACAGGAAAATAGCAACAATATCGTCAGAAACAGAAGGTGTTTCTTGTAAGCCATCTTCATTGTCATAGGTTGCTCTGCTGGACTGTCTTGCTGGCAAGATACAAAGCCATCTTACTTAAGGCAATGGCCGGCAAGCCTTTTTGCCAGCAGCCCACAATTTGGCAAAAGCTCGTTTCTTACCCTTACGCGTCGCCGGCTTGCATGAAACCTGTGCATGAGCTTAAATTAACGGCTGTTTCTGGGCACTATGCAGCACAGGCCCTAAGATTATCTTAACCAACTCCTGACTAACTTAGCGGAAGAATGACCATGAAAAAAACCATCAATAAATCCATGCTCGCTCTCACACTGAGCGCTTCATTATTCAGCCATGCCGCCTTTGGCGGTGGTGAAGCAGGCCCTCTAGAATTGCGCGATTTTGGCTCCAAATTCATCGCTTATACGACAGATGCCCAGGACAATGGCACCCTAAATGTGCTGAATCCGATGTTTGTACAGTACCTGCTGCCGGAAGACCGCGATCATGATTATCCTGTCGTCTTCATTCACGGTGGCGGCGGCCAGGGGACCGACTGGATGGAAACCCCGGATGGCCGTGATGGCTGGACTGACTATTTTGTTGCAGATGGCTGGGACGTCTATGTCATTGACCGCCCAGGGCATGGCCGCTCACAAAGCAACCCTAGTTGTGCCGCAGACGTCATGTCAGTTGGTGGATTCGCCAATACCGGCATTGTTTCATTCCTGTCGACCTCTGATGCCGATGTCTGGCCGGGTGGTGATCCTACGCCGACCAATGATGCTGTCGTCGGCTGGGCAGCCAGCTCTGCCACAGCGCCCTACTGTGGTAACGAGATTGCTGCAGAAGCGATTTCTGCCCTGCTGGATGAAATCGGCCCTGCCATCCTAATTGCCCATTCTGCCGGAGGGGGCAGTACCTTCATGGTGCCCGATCTCAACCACGAAAACATAGTCGGTATCATTGCATTCGAAGCCGCCGGCGGCAATCCTATTTCCACACAGGGTGGTCTTGGTGGGCAGAGTGTTCCCCCTGCAATGGCAAACTGGGAAACCTCACCGACATTATCGACAAACTTCAGTCCGGTGATGCAAAATGGCTGCCCCATGCAGGGCAACAACCCCAGTCAGCTGGTGAATTTCCAGGACTTCCCCCTGACACTGGTGGTGTCTGAGCGAGGCTTGGGTGGTGGCTCTGATGCAGCAGTCAACTGTCAGGTTGCTGCCTGGCGACAGGCAGGCGTTGATGCCACCGGAGTATATATGCCTGACCGTGGCCTACGAGGTGGCGGTCATTTTGCCATGGCCCAGCTCGACACAGCGAACTATGCCGAACTTTTTATCGAACTGGCTGAGGACATCGAAGACAGTTCTGAAAAGTAATACAAACCTTAATTTTTCAAACTTCCTGTCACGGCTGCAGCAAAAAATTATTTAACTGGTTTTTGCTGCAGTTTTCTCTCTCCCGAGAGCATCTCTTTAGCTCTTTATTCTATTCTACAAGTAGCTATTTTGGTTTTGATTTTTTGCTCTCATTTAACATACACGGCTGGTCTGATTTAATTTTGGCTTTTATACTGCCTGTCTAATCACGAAGGGAGAAGCATCATGAAAAATCTGCTCCTGTTACTGATGTTGTTCTTACCTCCGTCCGTAGTTGCGCAAACGAGTTTTGACTTGCCCGATGGCTCAAGTATTCAGGCTTACCTGATGCTGCCGGAACCCGGGCAGGATCCTTTGCCACTGGCAATTGTCATGGGTGGAGGTCCGGGTAATGGTCAAATCGCTGAACGGACTTTCAATTCACTTGGCGCCCAATTCGTCAGTCATGGCTGGGCGGTTGTCACACCCGTTTCCCCAAACGGCCAATCGTTTTGGGATGAGAATGCGGAAAAAGTCCGGCAATTGATCATGATCATTAAAGCCAGAGATGAAGTACAAAACGGTCCGGTTCTTCTGGCGGGGATTTCCAATGGCGGTTCATCATCCCTTGAGATTGCAGCACATCATCCGCGGGAGTATCTGGGTGTCGTGGCCGTGCCGGGTCTTGCAGTTGACTCCACACTGCGTACCCTCAGGAATTTTCCCGTTTACCTGCGCATTGGCAGCGAGGATCAACTGGGTTGGGCAAATCGCTTTACTCCTCAGGTGGATGCCATGAATCGAAATGGTATTAGGCTGAATGCTCTGCTTATGCAAGGCGAAGGACACAGGGTTAACGTCGTCTGGGAAAATCTATAGCCCTGGCTGGCAGAACTTTGGCAGTAGCTGACAATAACTCCGGGAACGCCTCGAGCAAAGAAAAT
>JAYQVM010000160.1:0-2247 GCA_038148435.1 Gammaproteobacteria bacterium
TTTTCTGACTCTCTCGGTACACACCAAATGGTTGCCGATTCCCAAAAATAACCCGATACCCAACCCCCCCCATCTGCTCCGTTGGGGGGTGTCGGGGTGATTTTCCCTGCATGTCCCCCGTCAGCACCAATGGGTAAGCAACACTTGGCCCAGTTTTAAGCGGGAAAGACAATACAGGTTATTGAATCGATTTAATTTTCCCGCCTTATAACAAGGTTACGAATTTCACTCATATCCTCTATAGCAAATCGAATACCTTCTCGCCCAATCCCAGAATCTTTCACTCCGCCGTAAGGCATGTTATCGACTCTATATGATGGAACATCATTTACTACGATGCCGCCGACATCCAGTTTATCCCATGCCTTCATCACCTTATGAATGTCACGCGTAAATATGCCAGCCTGTAGACCAAATTTACTATCGTTAACTTCAGATAGTGCATCACCCCAGTCAGAGAATTTTGAGAGGATGACCGCCGGTCCGAAAGCCTCCTCACGATAAAGCTGACTATCTCGTGAGCAATCTTCAATTAAGGTTGCCTCCATCATGGATCCAGTACACCCGCCACCTGCAAGAATTTTTGCGCCGGCCTGCCCCGCGTCGTCGACCCATCCCTTTAAGCGCTTTGCTTCTCGCTCGGAAATCATAGGACCAACAAATGTCTCTCTATTCTTCGGGTCACCGTGTACAAGCCCAGCAACCCGCGCTGACAACTTGTCTCGCAATTCTTCATAAATATTCTCGTGGGCAATCACTCTTTGTACGTGTATGCAACTCTGCCCGCTCTGGTAATAACCACCAAAGATAATGCGCTCTACAGCATGCTCCAGATCTGCATCATCATCGACCACAGCAGCCGCGTTACCGCCTAATTCAAGCACAACTTTTTTCTTGCCTGAGCGGGCCTTCAAATCCCAACCGACACCGGGAGAACCAGTGAAAGAAAGTAGCTTTAATCTCTCATCTGTAGTGAAGAGGTCGGCTCCTTCACGACTAGCCGGCAAGATTGAGAAAGCCCCATTTGGCAGGTTAGTTTCAGCAAGAACTTCGCCGATTATAATCGCACCCAAAGGAGTGAGACTTGCAGGCTTCATGACAAAAGGGCAGCCTATTGCGATCGCGGGAGCTATTTTATGTGCAGCTAGATTAAGCGGAAAGTTAAACGGTGAAATAAAGCTGCATGGCCCCACAGGGACCCTTTTCCACATCCCATACATGCCTTTAGCTCTCGGACTAATATCCAGGGGCTGTATTTCGCCATAATTCCGCACGGCCTCTTCGGATGCTATCTTAAAGGTGTCAATGAGACGTGTGACTTCCCCCTCGGCGTCAGTAATAGGTTTGCCAGCTTCTATGCAAAGGGACCAAGCCAACTCATCAAACCTCTCGCGGAAGCGTGCCACGCAGTGTTCCAACACAGCTTGGCGCTCATAATTGGCCATCTCAGCCATGGGTTCGGCTGCGTCTACGGCCCCTGCAATCGCCTGATCAATAATTTCAGGCGTGGCTAATGCAGTTCTGTAAGCAACGCTCCCGGTAAACTTATCTGTTACTGCGAGATCAGTGTTGGGCTGCTCCGCCTTGTTGTTAAGATATAGCGGATAGTCTTCTTTCAATTTGACCAATTTTTTGCCTCAAATATTTGAATGCTTACTTTAAATGCCCTTACTGAGGCTCTTGATGTCACTATTCAATATCTGATCATTTTCTGAGTAATCCACGGGACATTCTATTAGGTGAACCCCAGCCGTATCTCGGCAATGGGCTAGGACTTCCCGAAGGTGGTCAGAGCTCTCAATTCTATGTCCATTTGCACCATAGCTTTCAGCATATTGAACAAAGTCAGGGTTATTATAAGTTAGACCCCAGTCTTTAAATTGCATGTTTGCTTGTTTCCACCGAATCATACCATAGGCGTCGTCACGGAGAATCAAGACCGTCAAATTTAGTTTTAGACGAACTGCTGTCTCCATTTCTTGACTGTTCATCATAAAGCCGCCATCCCCACAAATGGCCATGACCTTTCGGTCTGGATAAACCATCGCACTCGCCATGGCTGACGGTAGTCCAGCGCCCATTGTGGCAAGAGCATTGTCCAATAGCACTGTATTCGGTTGCGTAGCCGTATAATTTCGGGCGAACCATATTTTATAAACGCCATTATCTAGGCAGATTATTCCGTCATCAGGCATCGAGTCTCGGACTTGCCACACGATATGTCGTGGTAATATTGGGAAACGCTAA
>JAYQVM010000160.1:2257-3326 GCA_038148435.1 Gammaproteobacteria bacterium
GCCATATCGCATTCGCTATATCCCCGATCACTTCTATGTGCGGGAAGTAAACGGGGTCCACTTCCGCAGACTTAGTGGAAATATGAATTACGGTAGGCCCGCCTTCTGTCATGAAGAACGGCGGTTTTTCAATGACATCATGACCAATGTTAACGATACAATCTGCATCTTCGATCGCCCGATGTACAAAATCCCCGGCTGATAGAGCTGCGCAACCTAGAAAATTTGGATGACGCTCATCAATAACGCCTTTTCCTAATTGAGTAGTAACAAAGGGAATGCCAGTTTTTTCAATAAAATGGAGCAACATACGGCTGGTCATAGTTCTGTTTGCACCAGCACCGATAACTAATATTGGTGATTTAGCACCTTCCAATGCTTTCACTGCCAAACGGACTGACTTCACATCAGCCGTGGGTCTTCTAACTTGGCTGCGCTGAAGCGGAACTGAGTCGGTGTGCTCGTCAGCAATATCCTCAGGAAGCTCTATATGAGTGGCTCCCGGTTTTTCTTCTTCTGCTATTCTAAAAGCCTCTCGGACACGACTTGGAATATTGTCAGACGAAGCCACTTGATGGGCATATTTTGTAATTGGCTTCATCATTGACACCACATCAAGAATCTGAAATCGCCCTTGTTTAGATTTCTTGATTGGCTTTTGGCCTGTGATCATTAACATCGGCATGCCACCAAGGGTAGCGTACGCCGCTGCGGTGACGAAATTTGTAGCACCCGGTCCTAAAGTCGCCAGGCAGACGCCAGTCTTACCAGTATGCCTGCCGTACGTCGAAGCCATAAAGCCAGCACCTTGCTCATGACGTGTCAAAATCAGTTTAATTTTCTTTGAGCGAGAAAGTGAATCCAGAAAATCAAGGTTTTCCTCTCCAGGCACACCAAATACATACTCAACCCCCTCCTTCTCAAGGCACTCGATGAATAGGTCAGATGCTTTAGTTTTCTTGTCAGACATGAGGTTCCCCTAGGCCATTAAATTACAGCTTCTTTACGTATAAAGCACTGCAGGATGATAGCAAATGTCCTTTCCCTGACGTGCCATGGCCAAAGTGGT
>JAYQVM010000161.1:0-3319 GCA_038148435.1 Gammaproteobacteria bacterium
TACAAGGACAATTATTACTGTTTTTTTTCCAGCCACGACCAGTTTGCCGCCGGGAACCTGGCTGATGAGTTCGGCAAAATGTGAATCCCCGGGTGTAAAGCAAATGACGCGCAGCTTTAACTCCCTGTTTGATAAGATTAAATTAGTGTTAATTTAAATGGTATCCTAGTTTTTTCTTAACAAGATCTTTATGGTTCGATGCTAATCTTTTTAAAGTTATTTCACTCTAGGCCTGTATTTCCTAACCAAGTAAAGAGCAGATGAGTAACAAGAAGATAGTCATTATTGAGGATGAGCCGGATATTCTTGAGGTTCTAAGCTACAACCTTAAGAGAGAAGGTTTTGAAGTTTTTTCAGCGACCAACGGCACAGAAGGTCTTGCCCTTGTCAGCAAAGAAATTCCAGATCTGATCCTGCTCGATTTGATGCTGCCAGGGATTGATGGTATTGAAATTTGTAGCTCCATAAAAAATGCCCCTCCTACTAAGAACACCCTGATAATAATGGTCACAGCCAAGGGTGAAGAAAGCGATATAGTGCTGGGCTTAGGTGTGGGAGCGGATGATTACATAACGAAACCATTCAGTCCTAAAGAGCTGGTGGCACGCGTCAAGGCTGTGCTTCGCAGGGGTGTGCTACTAGATACCTCGGAACAGAAAGAAAAAGTAGAGGTGGGTGCTCTGTCTATCGACACGAACAAGTATGAGGTTTCTGTTTCGGGCAAGAATGTCCGTCTGACCGCAACAGAGTTTCGCTTGCTGCGCTACCTCGCCAGCCACCCTGGGCGTGTATTCTCCCGAGAACAATTATTAAGTCGTGCAATGGGTGATGATGTCGTCGTTGTGGATCGTAATATAGACGTCCATATCCGTGGCATACGTAAAAAAATGGATATTGAGCCCTCCATGATTGAGACCATAAGGGGAGTTGGATACCGTCTGCGCGATTTTGTCTGAACAGTTAGTTAACTGTTTGTTTTATAATTCCTGCTACGGGTCGCTACCAGATCATCGATTTATAGAATCTGTTTTTTTCATTCCAGATTTCAGAGCTGCTAAATCATGCTACTAAAGTCACAATATTTCTGGCGCACCTACCTGGGGTATGTGGCTGTGGCTTTGATAGGGACGTTTCTTTTTTCTGCCACACTTGTATCCAGGGTGGAGCAGGATCAACTTATTAAATTAGATAGCTCTATGAAAGTTATGGCTGACCTTCTTGCCATAGCTGTAGCTCCTGCTATTCAACGCGCTGAATATGAAGAAATTCGCACCACGGTATCTAATGTGGCGCAAGACTCATCAATGCGGATTACAGTCGTGGATAGCAACGGGATAGTGCTGGCTGATTCCCATGAAAACCCAATGGCAATGAATAATCATTTGCGTCGTCCAGAGATCCAGTTGGCTTACACTAATGGCTTAGGCTCATCAGAAAGATACAGCTTTACACTTGGTGAAAATTACAGATATCTTGCTGTGCCAATTTATGCGCGGCAGCAACTGGCAGGTTTTGCCAGGGTGGCAAAATCCTCTGATGATCTTCGAAGTGAAATCAGCTTGGAAATTAAGGTTTTGCTAAGGAATTCTGCTGGAGTCGCGTTTGCCATTCTTTTGCTCGCTTTTTACCTTGCCAGTCGCCAGGCCGGTAAAGTAGCTGAACTTACCACAGTGGCGGAAGAGATTTCTAAAGGCAATTTTGAGCGCCGTATCCCGGAAGGCAATAACCTGGGGCTGAAAAAAATGGCCGAAGCCATAAACCAGATGGCCAGAAGCTCAGCACAGGGAGTTACCGAGGTTATCGCAGACCGAAATAGACTGACAACTATCTTTACCTGCATGGTAGAAGGTGTCATCGATGTTGATATGGACCAGAAAGTTCTGCATATCAATGAAGCGGCGACCAGGCTGCTGTCTGTAAATGAAAAAGAGTGCATTGGTCATCCTATCTGGCAGGGAATACGCAGCCAGGAAATTCTTAACGCCCTAGATGAGGCTATTCGTAATCGCTCTGTGATCAAGACTCAGATGCGGTTAAACAGGGAATCGGACCCTTTAATCATAGATATTTATGCGGCATCGCTAAGTGATGACCAGGGATTACCAATAGGTGCCGTTCTTGTTTTGCATGACATTACTGAAATAAAAAAACTTGAAAGAGTGCGAACTGATTTTGTTGCAAATGCTTCGCATGAACTTAAAACACCAATAACGGCAATCAGGGGGCTGACCGAAACTATCCTTGATGATGAAGAGGTCGATAAAGAAACGGTTATTCACTTTACCAATCGCGTTCATGCGCAAAGCCTGAGACTTTCCCAACTCGTTGGGGATTTGTTGACAATTTCGAGGCTTGAGAACTCTCAGAGCGAAAAAGATTTTGGCAAAATTAATTTCGGTGACCTGGTCAGGCAGTCCGTGAAGGCGGCCCAGACTTCTGCAGAGGTAAAGGGCCATAATCTGGTTACTGAATTACCGAACACAGAGCTGTCCGCCTTTGCGGATCGGCAGAACATGAGTCAGCTAATAGATAACCTTATTGATAATGCGATTAAGTACACGGAAGAACCCGGGACAATAACAGTTCGACTGAAAAAAGAGGGGAGCTGGGCGTTGCTTGAAGTGCAAGACACAGGGCTGGGTGTTAGTCCTCAGTACCAGCAGCGCGTGTTTGAGCGCTTCTACAGGGTTGATAAAGCCCGTTCTCAGAGCCTAGGCGGGACAGGTCTTGGCTTGTCTATAGTAAAAAATATTGCTGAAAAACACGGTGGTAGTGTCAGCGTGGAAAGTCAGCTGGGCAGTGGATCCACATTTACCTTTCGCTTGCCTCTGGATCCTTCTTAAATTCAACAAGGTATAAAAACGGGATCCAATAAACTGGATCCCGTTTTTTGATATGCCGGCTTTAAGCCTAAAACTGAAAAAGTTAACTAGGTAGGTTAGAAAGAAACATCCCACTGCAGACGCAGGCGATTATCCGATTCGTCCTGGGCGAAGAAGGTGTCGTCCAGAGTCAGTCGTGAATAATCAAGCGTAATCTTGTTATTGTGACCATTAAAGAACCAGTTGGCTCCAAAGGTTGTCTCCCTGCGCTCATTTTCAAGAAGCAAGTTGGACTTGTTCGGTTCGTCTACGTAAGCGTAACGAAAAGCCAGTTCCAGCTCTGGCGGAAATTCCGGAAACACGTTATGGAAAAAGTATCCGGCCTGTACATATCCGCCTGTGAGTTCGTGTTCCAAACCTGTTGCATTGTCCTCAATGGTTTTGCGGTGATATTCCTGCTGAGCTGAGAAACCCCTGTATTTAAAGGCAAATTCCTG
>JAYQVM010000162.1:0-3312 GCA_038148435.1 Gammaproteobacteria bacterium
GCTCAAAAAGGGTCGGTAATTGTTGTGACCCTCTGGACGGTCATCCTGCTGACCATACTGGTGACAGTGATAGCGGGACAGATACGCCTGTCTTCCAGGGCGGCATTTTTCCAACAGGAGGAGCTGGGCGAATGGGCCAATGTCATCTCAGCCATCAACCAGGCAGAAATGGAATTGATGCTTGAAAGGATGCCGCGGCCGCCAGAGAGTATTGATGATCTTAATGAGATAAACAGGAACCCTTTTTTCCGGTTTAATGGCCAGGAGCTTGAGCTGCATTATCCGCAGGCAGAAGGCATAACTGTGCGTATCTATGACCATGGGGGGAAAATAAACCTCAGGGAGATAGGACGCCCGCGGATGCGCTCACTGCTAGAGAAAAAACTGGGGGAAGACGCTGATGACCAGATTGATGAGCTGATTGCTGCTTGGGGGGACTGGGTTGATCTTAATGACAATCCCGGTATCAATGGCGCCGAAAATGAATACTATGAAAACCTTGAAACGCCATTTATTCAGCGAAATGGGAAACTTGAAACGGTGGAAGAGATTTTGCACATAAGGGGTTTTGATGAAGTCTTTGCAGATGTGGACCTGGACGCCGCGTTTACTCTTTATACAGATGACGAGCTCATTAATCTGAACCTAGCTACTGTCGAGGCTATGCAGCTGCTGCCAGGCCTTGATGATGAACTGATCGCTGAAATTCTTGCGTTTCGGGAGCAAAATGAATTCAGGGGCAACGGTGACGTAGCACAGATAGTACCGGCTGAAAATATGGCTGAGTTGAGGCCATGGCTGAATTCACGCAGGACGACCAGCTTCTACACAATCATGGCGTATAAAAAACTGGTGCAGAAAGCGGATCCTTTCGAGGATGACGCCTTGCAACCTGACATTACTACGACAGCTTTTGCTGAAACAGTACAGATAACCTCCTTTAATGACAGCCCCAGGGTTTTGAAAATCAATCCGTACCAGAGTATTCCGCAGCGGCCTGTTATACGTGTTGAAGATGGGTTTCTGCAATGAGCTACATAACCGGGTATTTCAGAAACATTGTGGGTGGCTTCTTAATTCCCTGCGGCGCGGTGGTTAAAAACTGGTCCCTTTACATCTTGCTGCTGAGGCGGGACCTTATAAACAGAACCTCTGGCACCATGCTGGGGAAAGTCTGGCCGCTGGTTCAGCCTGGCCTGCAGATTCTTGGGTACTGGTTTGTATTTGGCGTTATATTTTCAGTTCGCGCAGAAGGAAGGGGGCCAAATTTCCTGGAATACCTGCTTGTAGGAATGTTACCGTGGCTATGCGTGGCGGAGATCATCAGCAGGTCCACGAATATGTTCCGCGAGTTCGCACCCCTTTACCGGCGCAACCCGTTTCCTCTTGAATTGCTCCCAATGCTGGTGATGACAATTCCATGTCTGGTCTATGGCAGCGCCTACTTTTTTCTGAACTTGGTTATAGGAGGAATTGATAAAGCAATATTGTCGTTGTTCGTTATGCCACTTTTTATGCTGTGGCTGATTCCATTGTGCTTGCTAATTCCGGTACTCGGTCTTTTCATCAAGGATTTTGCCCAGGCCATGCCTTTTCTGTTGATGATCACCCTATTTCTTACTCCAATTTTATACTTCCCTTCAATGCTTCCTGAAGACATTAGTAGCATCATCTGGATCAACCCATTTTCCGACCTGATGGCAGTGGTGCACGGAGTATTGCAGGACAGTGAATACACCTGGTTGAATGTGGCGCGACCAATGATCATCTGGTTACTTTCACTTGGTCCTTGCTGGCTTGTCTACAAACGCAGTATTCCTCATATAAGGGAGGTGCTTTAATGGTAGATATGGCGCTTTCCATGAAGGAAGTCTCAAAGTACTACAAGTATTACGAGAAAGAACTGGACAGGGTGAAGGAAATCCTCAGTGGCAAGCCCCGCTTTCATAAAATTCATGCCCTTGAAAATATCAGTCTGGAAGTAGAGTCAGGTGAGGTCCTGGGTGTTATCGGACAAAACGGTGCCGGCAAAAGTACCTTGTTGAAAGTTCTTTCCGGCACAATTCTGCCCTCCTCTGGCGAGGTCATGACCAGCGGCAGAATTGCGGCGCTATTGGAACTGGGTGCAAGTTTCCATCCCGATATGACCGGCAAGGAAAATGTTTACCTGACCGGCGCCATAAAGGGCATGAGCAGGCAGGATATAGACAGCATTTATGAGGAAGTGGTCGCCTTTGCCGAAACCGGTGATTTTATTGACCGCCCCGTGAAAACATACTCAAGCGGCATGTTCGTCAGGCTGGCTTTCTCCATTGCTACGCATATCGACCCGGAGGTGCTTATAATTGATGAGGCGCTGTCGGTTGGTGACGGGGTATTTTCAAGAAAGTCTTTTGACAGGATTATGGACTTCAAGGAGGCCGGAAAAACGATCCTCTTTTGCTCCCACTCAATGTACCAGGTGGAGGCTCTTTGTGATCGAGTTATTTGGCTGGAAAACGGAAAAATCAGGAAAGAGGGTGTGCCAGTTGATGTCATCTCAGAATACAGTGAGCTGATGCGTATGGCTGCGCCAAGGAAAGAGCCGTTGGGCGACCCTCAAGAAGCCATAAAGTCTGAGCCGAGTAATGAAGTTCAAAAGCAAACAACAGATCGGGCGGCTCTGCCCAGTATTATAGATGTCCGGGTCAGTGTTGACGGTCAAGTGAATAAAGTACACAAAGTGATAAGTGAAGAATCCGATCTTGAAGTCACCGTGATGTTTGATCCGGGCGAGGGTATCCCGCTGCCAAGCATAGCTATAGGACTCTCTGGTGGTGATGGACGAATCCTTAGCAGTGCTGGCAGTCTCCACGATGGCGTAGAGCTCTCATTAAATAAAGAGGGCCAGGGCGTGGCAAAAATACTGTTCCCAAGCCTACCATTGCTCAGGGGTAGCTATTACCTAGATGTGGCGCTGCTTTGTGAAAAAGGGATTCATCTTTACGAGGCCGCACGCCAAGTAGGAGAAATATATGTCGAGCAAAAGGGTCTGGAGCGTGGTGTCGTAAAGCTGCCGCATCAGTGGCTGCCTTGAATACGTCTAATAGTTCCGAGGCCTCTCAAGATCCATTGGAAGATCTGGTTGTTAGGTTTTCAGAACCTCATGATGCGGGTGCGGTAAGAGCGCTCTTCAAAAAAATATTCAACGAGGAAATGTCGCAACGGCACTGGGAGTGGAAATATCTGCGTCCTCAATCTAAGGCGGTCGTTGTCTATAAAGATGACAATCTTCTGGCGCACTACGGGGGGGTGGGTACAGACATTATCCTT
>JAYQVM010000163.1:0-3270 GCA_038148435.1 Gammaproteobacteria bacterium
GTCAATAAGACACCATATAGCTGGTTTTCCTGAACCTCAAAGAATGCCTATTTAGTGCTCAAGTCCCCGCTCTCGACCGGTGCCTATTGCGGTTCTTATTGGGGCAGTGCTGGTATTTCTTATAAGGTGGGAATTGTGATCTGTAAAAGCCCTCTGGGCTAGTTATTCTATCTCTTCTTCTGAAACACGGTCATAGACACGCCTCAATTCAACGGCAGTACTCAGGTTATTGGGTTGGAGATAAAGCTCGAGGGTCAGTTGCTGGCCATCTTCGCTGAGCCGATAGCGCTCTTCGGTAAATCCGCCATCACGGGGGCGAGCTTCAACCAGCAGTGTGTCCCCATTCCAGTCGGCAAATGAGAAATCCTCCACTTCATTGATGTTGCTCAGACTGACCCGGACCCGACGGTCATCCAGGTAGACCGGACGGATAAATTCACCATAGGTAAAGGTATACTGAGTGTCTGACAGACTTATTTCCAGCTTCTTTTCGTAGGAGATATAGTCATAGAGTTCCTGCTCGGGTGGGCCGCCGCGATAGTATTCAGCATCGTTGTTGAAAAACCCCCTGCTAACCTCAAAGCCAGAAGCTTGCAGTGCCATTTCAACTTTATCGTCGGTATCGTCACTGAGCTCCTGGTTAATCAGCCAGCGCCCAGACAGGGGGTCCTGCTGGGCATAGACTGCACAGGGCAGACTCAGCAGGGTGACAAAAACAGCCAAGATCTGAAAAGGCGGTACGGTTTGCATGTCGAAATTTTAGAATTTTTTAAATCAGAATGCTAAATTAATCATGCGTTGCTACGGCCATTTAGGAGAAAACACGCATTGTCTAGCCTGCAAACTGTGCTCGATACCTTCATTGAACAGGAACAGTTGCCCGATAGCTACCGGCAAACGGTAATGCAGTGGTTCATTCCCCTGGCGGAAGATATTATGCGCCGGGTATCGGTGCATGAAGGCAGCTTTGTACTGGGCGTGAATGGCTCACAGGGTAGCGGCAAATCAACACTGGCTGCCTTGCTGGTCATTTTGTTCAAACAAATGCTGGGGCTCAGTTCGATCAATTTATCTCTGGATGATTTTTACTTGACTCGGGCTGAACGCCAGCGCCTTGCGCAGGATGTTCATCCCTTATTAGCGACGCGGGGTGTTCCAGGCACCCATGATATTGGTCTTGCTCTGAAGACCATTGAGGCCCTCAAAACTCAGGCTCAGGTGCTGATTCCTCGTTTCGATAAGGCGCAGGATGACCGTTTTAGTCACGCTCAATGGCCTAGTGTGCTTGCGCCGGTTGATGTGATCTTACTGGAAGGCTGGTGTTTGGGTATTGATCCGCAGCAGCCAACTGATTTGCTCGAACCGGTCAATATGCTGGAAGCAGAGGAGGATGCCGAGGCGCAATGGCGCACTTATGTGAATGACACGCTGGCACAGGAATATCGGCAGCTGTTTGACCAGCTCGATATGCTACTGATGCTCAAGGCACCTGGCTTTGAGCAGGTGATTGACTGGCGTTTACGGCAGGAACAAAAACTGGCAGCTAGAATTAGTAGCGACAGTTCCCGACTCATGTCACGAGAGGCACTGCAACGATTTATTGCACACTATGAGCGCCTGACCAGGCATGCTCTGGCTTCGTTGCCGTGCAAGGCCGACGTGGTGTTTCAGCTCAATAGAGATCAGGGGATAGAAAGTAAACTGAAACCCTAGAAGCTCAGACTGATGGCGTCCAGCTCGGCAAAATCTTCGCTCATTGCGATTTCGCTGCTGGCAAAACCGTTTTCACTGAGGATGAAGGCGATCAGGGCGATGTATTCTTCGATATAAAGATATTTGCCGTTACCTTCGGGCATTTCTTCGTAGGTAAAGCGGGCCAGTTCACCCACGCTTTTACCCTGCCAGCGGTTTTCAAAGAATGCACCCTTGATCGGTGTGGCAAAGCGTCCATTATCCAGTCTGTCACCGTGACATTCCACGCAAAATTCCTGATAGAGTGAGACACCTTCTTCAACCTGGCTTGTGGTGAAGGTGATTTCCTGCGCCTGAACCATATTGGCAAGACCGCATAGGAGAGCAAGGCTGGCGATAATATTTTTCATAATGTGCTGTCCTGAAATCTGTTTAGCAAACTTTGCGGGAATCTGGGTTGACTGGCCCTCCCGAAAGCTCGCGATAATACCATAAAATAACAATACCTCTTAAGGCTATAGAGTATCAGGATTTTCTGAACAATGGTTGAATCAGGCGGCGATAAGCCAGTGCAAAGCCGGTCCAGACCATGAAAAGACTGGCCAGTGAAACCAGTCCAGCCACCGCCTGCCCCCAGATGCCCAGGACTTCACCGGTGTGTAAAAAACGGATGATGGAACGAGTCTGGGCGCCGGGACTGCGATCCGACAATCCAGAGATCGAAAGCAGCGAGCCATAGCTGCGATCAATGCTCAGGGTATATTGCTTCTGGGGTTGTCCGCCAATGGTCTGGTTAACGGAAAATTCCACCTGTGCTGCGCCAGATTTAGGCAGATTAAGGGCGATGCTGTGCCATTCTCCCAGCTCGGTTTCAGTCGCTTGTCTCGCTATCAGCATTAATTCATCGAGGCTGAGGTATTCAGATTCTGAGTCGGCATTCATTGCCGCTTCAGCAGAATTTGCCTCGGAAGTAGGGACTGTAGCTCTGCCGCGCTGTGGTGCCTGCTCACCATAAACCTGGTAGACCAGGTTATTGGCCCAGCTGTAATTAAATACCGTTGCGGTAGCAACAATTATCAACAGGGGAATGACGCACCAGATACCAAAGACGTGGTGCCAGTTGAAGTCTCGTGATACTGAACTGGGTGCGTTACGGATAAATAATAGGCGAGACTTGAACAAGGTCCAGTGCCATATTTTGGGAAACCAGAGATAAATGCCGCTGAGAAGCAGAAACAGGAAAGCCAGGTTGCAGGCGCCGGTTATTGCCCGGGCCGTGCTTCGTGATTCACCCGTCTGGTTAAACCACCGATGCCAACCAGTAACAACATTAAAAAAGCGCTCTAGACCGGGTGACGAGAGGTCAACTGGTTCACCGCTGTAAGGATTCAGGGCGAGATTGCCGGCACGGCCCGCAGCGAAACTGACAGGGGCTCCGGGGTGATTAATCAGAATGATCGAATCAGGGTCCAATTCAGGAGCCACTTGTTGGCCAATTTCCAGTAAGCTGCTGATGCTCAGGGGAGATGCTGACTGTTCCGAGTTATCGAGATAGCAGATGTGCTCAGACCAGTGCAG
>JAYQVM010000164.1:0-3192 GCA_038148435.1 Gammaproteobacteria bacterium
GGGAATATGTTATTGATCGAAGCTTTATCGCTGATGGCGTTCGCTGTATAATCGACTATAAATCCTCTCGCCCAAAAACTGGGCAAAGCCTGCAGAATTTTTTAAGGGAACAGGAAGTAGAGCACCAAGCTCAGCTAAAACGCTATGCCGAACTGTTTCAGGAAATGGAAGGCATGAAAATCAAAATTGCCCTTTTCTTTACTGCAATCCCATATTGGCATGAACTTAACATAAAAGAGAATGAAAACGCTGTTTAAGATTTTAGCAGCGCCCTTTTAAGTTTTATGTATGCAAGGCCGAGAATATAGAAGACACATCAAAAGAAACGACTAACGTTTAAGTCCCCTTTTTTTAATAGGTATAAAGCAGTATTTCCTATATTACCAATGCACGTATAACCTGTATCAATGCAAACACCAAAATGTTGGTAAAGAATTTTCCTCTCATTCAGGTGAAGAATAGTGATTTTTTTTAACTACTTACCTGTCGCTTTAACAGCAGAATACATTTCAGGAAAGCCATCTAATGTGGTGGTAGGAAAAGCAATATCAGCATCATTTTGATGAATGATATCTATAATTCTCAATAGCACATCCTGTTTGACCTGATGGTACTCGACCCAGTCTGTTGTCTTGGTGAAAGTATAGATAAAGAAATCCAGAGATGAGGACGCCATCTTGTTGAAATTCACGATCAGGGTCTTCTCGTTGTCGATATCCTCATGCTGCTGCAACATGCTCTTGACAGCAGCAATAATCTCATTGACTTTATTGGCATCCTTGTAACGCAGACCAATGGTTTCATATATTCGTCGATTCAGCATGCGTGAAGGGTTTTCGACGGAAATTTTGGTGAACACTGAATTGGGGATATATAAAGGTCGTTTGTCAAAGGTACGAATAATCGTCACCCTCCAACCGATTTCTTCAACCGTGCCCTCAATCTCACGATCCGGGGATCGCACCCAGTCTCCTATTTTAAAAGGACGATCCAGATAAATAATCATACCGCCGAAAAAATTAGCCAGCAGGTCCTGTGCGGCAAAACCCACAGCTATGCCCCCTACACCACCGAAGGCAAGTACGCCGGTAACGCTAATTCCCATGGTTTGAAGGACCACCAATCCTGCAGTCAGCATCACCGACAATCGCAGCAGGCGACCAATAACCCGAATGCTTATTTGATCCGCATCAATTTCATTATTCTTAGCCTTTTGCAAAAAGTTTTCTTCAAGGTTTTTCACCAACTGATTGAAAAACATAAGCAGCAGCAGAATTAGGGCAATTCGCCGCAGCATATCGGTATAGGAAAATATATCATTGGCTTGAAGATTTTGAATGATGTCGGCGGCAATACTGAGCCCGATTACCCAGATCAATAAGGTCAGCGGTCTGCGGGAAGCCAGTAGGATGGCGTCATCCCAAAGATTATTAGTTTTTTCCAGTTTGCGGTGTAAGCGATCAAGCGTCAGTTTTACAATAAAGTTGGTCAGAACCGTAGCCAGGACAACTAGAAAAACTTGCAAGACCCAGGCGTTTGCATCGATATCCAACCATTTTAAAAAGGCTTGTATCATATGATCTGTAACTAACTTGGGCGCTACTTAGTCTATCTCGGCCGGTTCATCTTGCTCAAGCCATTTGCCATTGCGATAAAAGACTTTCCATTTGGTCGGTTTACCGTTTTTCTCGCTGAGCACATATTGTTCTTTGGTTTTACGGCTAAAGCGCACTATGGTTTTATTGCCATACGGATCTTCTGTAGGGGCTTCTAACAGGTAGGTATACTTGGGATCAATCTGCTCCTTGAAAGGTAAAAGCTCTTCCACAAATGGCGCTCTGGTTTCGCGATTTCTAGGGAATTTGCTGGCCGCCAGGAAGATACCAGCAGCACCATCACGCAGTACATAATAATCATCGACTTTTTCACATGCCAGATCAGACATATGTACTGGATCCATTTTTGGCGGTGCTGCTTCACCATTACGCAGCAATTTGCGGGTATTCCTACACTCGCTGTTAGTGCAGCCAAAATATTTGCCAAAACGGCCGTTTTTTAGCTGCATTTCCGCACCGCACTTATCGCATTCCAGCAACGGACCATCGTAGCCTTTGAGTTTGAACTTACCGCTCTCAACTTCATATCCTGAACACTCTGGGTTATTGCCACAGACATGAAGCTTGCGTTGTTCGTCTATCAGGTAAGAATCCATCGCAATACCGCAGAGTTTGCAACGATGCTTGCTCATTAACAAGCGAGATTCGGCTTCATCATCGGCATCGATAGAAATTGCTTCGTCACCGGACATCAGGTTAATAGTCTGCTTGCAACGCTCTTTTGGAGGCAGGTTGTAACCTGAACAACCCAGAAAAACACCAGTACTCGCAGTTCTAATCTGCATGTGACGACTGCATTGCTGACAGGGAATATTCGTATCTGTTGGTCGATTCTGACGCATACCATCATCATCTGACCGAGCTTTGTCTAATTTTTCACTAAAGCTGGCATAAAACTCATTGAGCAGTGCAATCCAATCTTTTTCTCCGTTGGCAACATCATCAAGTCGATCTTCCATCTGTGCGGTGAAACCATAATCCAACAGTTCTGTAAAGTTTTCCTCCAGACGCTCAGTCACGATGTCGCCAATTTTCTGCGCATAGAAACGCCGATTTTCCAACTTCGCATAGCCCCTGTCCTGAATGGTCGAAATGATCGAGGCATAAGTTGAAGGCCGACCAATTTCACGCTTTTCCAGTTCCTTAACCAAACTGGCTTCTGTATAGCGTGGGGGCGGCTTAGTAAAATGCTGTTTCGGATGCAGAGCCTTGAGATGTAGCTCTTGACCCACCTGAATATCTGGAAGCTCAATATCGCCGTCTTTACCCCCAGCCGGAGGCAACACCCGGGTATAGCCATCAAATTCTAGAATGCGCCCCTTGATTCGCAGTTCATAGTCCCCTACTTTTAGATCAATCGTGCTACTTTTATACTTCGCTGATGTCATTTGACAGGCAACAAACTGCTGCCAGATCAGGTTATAAAGACGCTGAGCATCCCGATCCAGATTCTCTAGCAGGGATGAATTCTGAGAGACCGTCACCGATGAAGGACGAATCGCCTCATGCGCTTCCTGGGCACCCTCCTTACTGCTATAGGTATTGACCTTCTCAGGAAGATAGCCGTCACCAAAGG
>JAYQVM010000165.1:0-3190 GCA_038148435.1 Gammaproteobacteria bacterium
GATGCTCCAAACAGGAACGACGTATACAACCTTGCCACGGTTGGCTTTTGAAGAAAGGGGCAAGTCATTGCGTTTTATACCCCTCACAGAGCCATGTATTTCTCGTTCGGTGGGTTTGATGACGCGTTCCAATTACACCTTATCGCCAATCGCGAGCCATGCGCTGTGCTTGGTACGAGAGCAACTTACCGCCGCTTGAATCGTTACGTGGTCTAACTATCGTTGAGAATGGGGACAACGCCGGGAACAGTGATGGAAAACATCGCCCCTTCTTCGGTGTTGACTACTTCGATGCGGCCACTCATGGCTGCGATGATGCCGTGACTTACCGATAGGCCTAGACCCGTTCCTTTGTCTGGGTCCTTCGTCGTAAAGAACGGATCAAAAATTTGATCTATACAGTTCGCAGGAATGCCGCCACAGTTATCTGCAGCGGTTACGATAACGACGTCATTTCTGACACTCACCTTAATGGTAAGTTCGGCCAACGTTTCCTTTTTATTCTCAACGGCCGCATCCAGTGCGTTCTTTATTAAGTGCGATATGACCAGTTTGAATTGTGTCGCATCGCCTTTTACCGCAATAGCCTTTTCGGACTGATCTAGATAGGCCACCTGCAAGACCTTTGCGGCCACCATGGAATGCTCTTCGATGGCTTTTTTTATAGCTTCGACAGGATTGAATACGTCTTCGCTTACGGAGTTAATGCCACCATAGGTTTTCATAAAATCAATCAAGGTCGAAATCTTTTTCACGGCATCCAGGATTCGTTCAATTTTTTCTTTTGCCTTGGGGGTCTGCGACAAATGCTCCTTGAGTAGGAGTTGCAAATTGACTAGCGATAATGTGATGGTTTGGAGTGGCTGGTTGATTTCATGCGCCATGCCAGTAGTCATTTCTCCGAGCGTGCTTAATCTTTGTGCCGCAAGCAGATCACGTTCTGCTCGCTTGAGAGGGCTGATATCAGTCATGATTATCCAATAGCCATCAGTCTCGCCCTGGATATTCATCCGTTCCGCCTGGCTCATGAGAAGATTTACCTGACCGCTCGCATTTGACGTATTAATTGGAAGAACCTCTGAAACTGAACCAAGTGATTTTTTTATGTTGGTAAGAAGCTCCGGAGAGCTACTCAATAATTCACGCGCGGCAATGTTCTCGTAAGCGACTTCGTTATTCTGAGAAAACGCAATAAAACCGACCTGAGCGCCATCCAACAGGCTTTCATAGCTGGTGTTTAGCGCCGTGGTGCGCTCAAACCCTTCAGCGATTGATTGTTCCATGCTGCTAAAGGTGTTAACCAGTCGCTGAAAAAGAGACGTGGCGTTCTTGGTGTCAAAGGAAAAGAGCGACCGGTCAGTGGCATTTGGGTTTTTTGCTACCTGCTCCATAGCGTCAACCAGCTGGCTGAAAGGATTGGAAAAGCGTGACACCACAAATTCAATCAGGGCTGCCATAGCAAGAAGCAACAGGGAACCACCAAATATCCACTGCGTAAAGCTGATGAAACTACCGCCTATGTGAGTCCAGAAGTCCACTGTAAACCTAAAACAATCTACGTCATACAGGTCTCTATCAAAGCTGTCGATCAATTCATCGCTGGCTTGAAAAGTTATGTAGCTGTTTTTTAGATCGCCCAGTCGTTTGAAATTTTTTTCCGGGTAAGTTACCCGGGCTGGGGGCACCCATATGGCGTAATCGTATTCCTGCTCTACGATTCGGGCTTCGCTCGAAATCCCATAAAGTTCCTGTGATGACGGGCCGTGGAAATGACTAACTCTATCAATAACGCCCTGCTGGGTCTTCCCAGTCATCTGACCTAGCATGTCGCTGCGATAGAGCGCATGCCACAGGTCAAGGGCTGTGGGATACACCAGTATTAGCCTCGGGTAATTTTCACTGGGGCTAAAAGCAATGGCACCCTGTGGATCATCAGTGATGGGTGTCGAGACTTGATCTTCTAGGTTGGTGAGGATTCGCTGAATTGTCTCTGATCCGAGACCCAGGTCGTCAGCATTCGAGCTTGCGTAGGTCACTTCCTGTTCCCTAGCTAGTAACAAAAAAGCAGGACTGCCAGAAATATCCAGTGCATCAAGAATTTCCTGGTCAGAGGTGGCTGAAGGTATGGTCTCTGGCTGGTCAAAATTCGGTAGGACGTACCTGAGTTGATCCAGACGAACTTGTTGTTCTGTGATGGCTGCCGCCGCGCTCAGGGCAAGCGCTTCGAAGCGTGCGTCGGAGGCGCTAAAGAGACGTTGAATGCTAGCCTCAATCTGAGAATTAGTCACAATCCACAAAAGGACTAGCAGGGGCGTCGACGCCGCGAGAAGCGCTGCGGTTTCCGAAATTTCTCTCATCCTGACGGTGAAGCGTCTTTGTCCGCCAAAAAGCAGATCGGGCAATCTGTGTTGAGCGAGCACGACGATAAAGTGAGATGCTATCGCTACGGTAATGCAAGACACCCCACTGAAAAGCCGTTGTCCTGTGGCCGCAAGCGCGTAGTCCGAATCGTACGCGGGAAGCCAGAATGCAAGATAGGTCAGTGGTACGCCTAGGAGCACCCAGTAGCCGAAGCCAATCACTGATAAACCAAGTTGTTTGTGCTCTGACTTTATCCATTTGATGGCAAGGATGAGCAACCAAGTGTTGCCAAACAAGGCTATCCAGGCAGCGAGCTCATGCCTTCCCCAAAGCAATAGGGCTAATATCGCGGAGGCGGCCAGCAGAGGAGCCAGGTGCTTGCCGCGAAACCATACCAGTATGAGTAGCGCCGGAATATCAAGAAGAGAGACTTCTATGTTGCCTACATCAATGCATGGGTAAACTGAAGCAAATACTGTGCTCGCTAGTAGCACCAAATAAACGGGCGCGCGCGTGACTGATGGCCCAACGGTATTCCTGAGGTTTTGACTTTTGTGGGGCGCGCTGGTGGTCATTGAGATTGTTGCAATTCGTCAAGAAGAGGTTTGAGGCGCTGCTGCCATACCTCTGGTTGAATCAAGCCCTGATAATGGAATCTTACGTGACCTTCACTATCGATGATAAAAGTCTCCGGCGCTCCCTGGACACCTAGCCTGGCCGCATATTCGCCATTAGGATCCTGTAGCGAAACCGTAAAGGGTGATCCAAAACGATTTAGCCAGCGCTTGGCATCATCAGAGCTGTCTTTTAGGGCAACCCCAGCAAGGGG
>JAYQVM010000166.1:0-3143 GCA_038148435.1 Gammaproteobacteria bacterium
ATAGATTTATGAATTCACAGAATCTTTCAGCGCCTTACCTGCTTTGAAAGAAGGCACCCTAGCAGCTGCAATTTGTATAGGCGCACCTGTTTGTGGGTTACGGCCAGTTCGCGCTGGGCGATCCTTGACATTAAAAGAACCGAATCCAACCAGTGAAACTGAGTTGCCTGCTTTGAGCGAGGATGTAATGGCGTCAGTCATAGCATCAATAGCACGAGCAGCAGCAGCTTTTGGTAGGTCAGCGGTTTCAGCAACAGCATCAATTAGTTCTGATTTATTCACGTTAGCCCCTTATTATTTTAGGTTGTTGATTGAAAAAAATTTTAAATTGATTCTTTATTTCGTAACCAATTTAAACAGTAATTAAATTAGTTTTGGAAGCGGTAGGCCTGTAAAACATTAAACTTTATACCAACTGTCTCGAGAATATGTCAAGAAGTACGAGACTTTCTAGTGAGTATTTATAGATTTTTTTGACTTTTGCTTTCCTTCATTTTCACGCGATTTTGAGGAACCTTTTTCAAGTGACTGAAATTTATTACCTTCTATCGGTTCAGGCATAAATTGGAGAGCCAGTTCAAGGACTTCATCAATCCATCTAACGGCTACTATATTCAGATCGGCTTTAATATTATCAGGAATTTCCTTCAGATCTCTTTCGTTCTCTTTTGGAATGACCACTGTCTTGATGCCACCGCGATGGGCCGCCAGTAATTTTTCCTTGAGCCCGCCAATCGGCAAAACCTGGCCATGAAGTGTAATTTCACCTGTCATGGCCACGTCTTTTTTAACCGGGATTCCTGTCAGGACAGAAACGAGAGTGGTACACATGCCGATACCTGCACTGGGACCGTCTTTGGGTGTAGCGCCCTCCGGAACATGAATATGTAAGTCATAGTTTTCATGGAAGTTTTCTATCAGTCCAAGTGTCAATGAACGACTCCTGACGACAGTAAGCGCCGCCTGGATGGACTCCTGCATAATGTCACCAAGGGATCCCGTCATGGTGGTTTTACCCTTACCTGGCGTTGCCACTGCTTCTATGGTCAAGAGCTCGCCGCCAACCTGGGTCCAGGCCAATCCATTTACCTGACCAATTGCATCTTCTTCCTCGGCCTTACCGAAATCAAATTTCTGCACGCCAACATATTTTTCAAGGTCATCGTCTTCGACAGTTACCTTGAGTTTGTCATCGTGGAGCGCATGCTCTTTTACAATTTTGCGGCAAACTTTCGCGATTTCTCTTTCCAGCCCCCTCACCCCTGCTTCGCGGGTATAGTGCCTAATAAGACCAGTTAATGCGGAATCGGTAATGTCTACTTCATCTTTTTGCAAGCCGTTATTTTCTTTTTGTTTTGGCACGAGATAACGGCTTGCGATGTTCATTTTTTCATCTTCGGTATAACCCGGCAAACGAATCACCTCCATTCTGTCCAGAAGTGGCTCAGGGATATTCATGGAGTTTGATGTGCAGATAAATAAAACGTCGCTCAAATCATAGTCAACTTCCAGGTAGTGATCATTGAAACTATGGTTTTGTTCTGGATCAAGCACCTCGAGCAGCGCAGCTGCCGGATCACCCCGGTGGTCCATGCCCATCTTGTCAATCTCGTCCAGCAGCACAAGTGGATTACGCACCCCAATCTTGGCCATTTTTTGCAGCACCTTGCCCGGCAGTGAGCCGATATAGGTGCGGCGATGACCGCGGATTTCCGCCTCGTCCCTAACGCCGCCAAGAGCCATGCGGACGAATTTGCGCCCTGTTGCCCTGGCAATCGATTCCCCCAGGGAGGTTTTACCAACACCGGGAGGACCAACTAGGCACAGGATTGGGCCTTTTAGTTTTTTAACCCTTTTCTGCACCGCGAGGTACTCGACAATGCGTTCTTTAACATCTTTCAAACCGTAGTGATCATCATCCAGGATTTCTTCAGCCTTTTTGAGGTCAGTCCGTATCCTGGATTTCTTTTTCCAAGGGACGCTGATCATCCAGTCTATATAAGTCCTCACTACAGACGCTTCAGATGACATGGGAGACATCATTTTCAGTTTGTTGAGTTCGGCAACTGTCTTTTCCAGAGCATCTTTCGGCATACCCGCTTCGTCTATCCTGCGTTTAAGCTCTTCTGCCTCATTTGGGACGTCATCAAGTTCACCCATTTCCTTTTGTATCGCTTTCATTTGCTCATTGAGATAATACTCACGCTGGCTTTTTTCCATCTGCTTTTTGACACGCCCGCGAATGCGTTTTTCAACCTGAAAAATGTCAATTTCTGCTTCGATCAGCGACATCAGGTGCTCAATACGAGGCTTGATATTGGCCAGTTCCAGGATGTTCTGCTTTTCATTCAATTGCAACGACATATGAGTGGCAATGGTGTCCACCAGGCGGCTTGGCTCATCGATACTCGTTATCGAGGTCAGCACTTCAGGAGAGATTTTCTTGCTAAGCTGCACATACTGATCAAACTGGGACAATAATGAGCGGACCAGAATTTCTGTGTCCTTTTCCTCGATGGTGCTTCCGCTTAAACTGGCTGTCTCAGCCTTGTAAAAATCATCGTCAGTCAGCAGGTTTTTTATCTGAACGCGCTCCACACCCTCAACGAGCACTTTTACAGTCCCGTCGTTTACGTGCATCAACTGCAGGACCGATGCAACTGTACCGATGGTGAATACGTCATCCTTTCCCGGCTCGTCATCCGAATGCTGCTTTTGCGCCGCCAAAACCACCTTTTTATCGCCGGACATGGCTTCTTTCAGCGCCTTGATGGATTTTTCCCTGGCAACAAAAAGCGGGTGAACTATCTGGGGATAAACAACTACTCCCCTGAGCGGAAGAAAAGGCAAAATGTGGTCGGTTGTTTGTGTTTCCTGATTATCCATTTAACTCTCTGAATAGTTAGCTTAGATCGTGGAGCAGGGATGAAAAAAATGCGTTAATTGGAAAACAATTACACCCTAAAAACCAGTTGATAGCAGGCTAAACAATGAATAACTCATCAATTTGCCGGGGCGGTCGCATTATCTTGCATTACTGTCATAGATCAGCCGAATATGGCAGTGTGATGAAGCATTAACAATAAATCTGGTGCCAGATTCCAAAATTTCAAGAAGAAATGAAGAATCAGGCAGGATCTGTG
>JAYQVM010000167.1:0-3064 GCA_038148435.1 Gammaproteobacteria bacterium
CCAGACCAACCTCAAAACCACCAAAGCTCCGAATATTCAACACACCCTGATCAAATATAAGGTACTGTCCCTTAATACCGAGCAGCGTTCCCTCTAGACGGTCTTGCTTGTCAAAATTCAATGAACCAAACTTATCAGGGAGACTCTCTACCGGATAATCGATTCGCACTGATTTCATACCGGTTAGCACATTGATAGCATGTATGCCAAATTTATCCTGCAGCTCCTGAATGTCATTACTGCATAGCGCCAGAAGCTTATCTCGTTCATCCGTCAGATCGAGCTCGGGTACCTCTCCTTTTAACATGGTGCGCCAGTTCGTTTTGTCACTGATATGTTGAGAAAAAATCACTTCAAGAAAACCCGACTGTTGGCGAGTGCGCACACGAAAAACAGGCAATGCCTGTATAGCACCTTGATCAATCCAGCGCGTAGGCACCTGGGAAGCCCGGGTAATACCAACCTTGATCCCAGAAGAATTGGCTAGATAGACAATATGGTCCTGCATACAAAAATCTTCTGCCCATAAGGGCTCACGGCAGGTACCTGCATCGAAGTGGCACTTTTCCGGAGAGACGATACAGGAATCGCACTGGGCCAACTTTTGGAAACAGGGGTAACAATAACCCTGATTAAAACTCTTGTTGGTGTTGCGCTTGCAGGCAAGACAAAAAATCTGTCCAGAAAATTCCAGGCTCAGTGTCTGGCCTATCCTATCATTCAGGGGAATCTCTCGCTCACCCACTGGCAGAAAATAGGAAACCGGCAAATCAAGCCGGGCATGCAATTTACGTAAGATGCCGGAGGCCAGCTGCTTCATCTAATCCTCACAATTCTGTTTCTTAAGTTTTGTGCGATCAATGAAGCCAACTTTTTCTTCGGCACTATGATACATTTCATCATAGGCAATGACTGCCTGCAGGCACAAATCTCTTTGTTCCTGACTTAGACGTTCGCCATTCTCCCAGCGCCCTAGTTCAACAGCACGCTTTAAATTAGCGTGTATTTCCGGCGTGATCCCAGCCATCAATTCCTGCAGACTTCCAGGGGCTGCCCCCATATCAAGACTCCTGTTTTTTCATGGCACGCTGAACCCTGCTGGCAGTAGCAACGCTTGCCCCGTAAAGAACACCACAAAGCAGACCCGTGACGTGAGCGGTATCAGCGATACTTTCCAACCCCAGCATGGTGAGGATAAAAAGTGCCAGCAACATAAAAATGACAAGATTAACTGGCAGCTTAATGCCCTTTGCAGGATCAAATAATTGCCACATCCAGGTATAGGCAAACAAGCCATATACCACCCCAGACATGCCGCCGAAATAGATACTGGCACTAAAGAGGTACTGGGCCGTATTGGAAACCAGCGCCAAGGTCACGATCAGCGGTAGCATCACCCAACTGGCCTGATTAGCTTCGATTCGCCGACCAAATTCCCAGAGCCAGAGCATATTGAAACTCAAATGCAGCAGGCCGGCATGAAGCAGCATCGGAGAGATCATGTTGAGAAGCTGCTGAAAGCTGAAGCGCTCCATTACAGCCGCCAGATTAATAGTTCGCGTACTGTATGCGAAATCAGGATAGAGAAAGAGTCTGGTAAGATCGGACATTTCCTGCAAGGGGGCAATCAGCGCCAGCATACAACAGGCCAGAATTAGGCTCAGGGTGACAGGGTAACGAAGCAAAGCTGTAAACAGCGATGAAACCCCATGATTGAAATTCAGATAGGGTGCAACACTAGCACTGTCATTTTCATTTGGCAGCAGCTCTCCCTTGCGCCAATTCTCATACATGTCCAGTACACGCTGAATATCTCTAGTTGTAGCAATCGCTAGAATTTGTCTGTCGGCTTCCTGATAAATTCGATGAGAAATTCGCTGCTGCCAAAGGATACGGCTGAATTGGCTCGGGTCTTTACTATGGTCAAGCTCAATGACTTTGAACATGCTTCTTCCGGCAAGCCCTCAGGCAGAGCCCGGCCGATGGGACCAACCCAGCTTGCTACGGCAGGTTTCATAGTAATTGTAGTAGCGGGGATGTAAAAGTCTGAGATATTCTGGCTTCTTGCTCACGCTTATAAGGTCCCCAGGAGCGGCAGTATACTCAACATGCCCGTCACAACTGACCTGAGGCATCATGTGATACCTGTCTCCAACCACGATGGTTACCTCACTCTTACCGTCAATCACGATGGGACGGCTACTGAGGGAATGGGGGTACATTGGAACTAGTACCAATGCATCAAGTTTCGGGTGCATTATTGGCCCACCGGCTGACATGGAATAAGCCGTTGAGCCAGTCGGGGTTGCCACGATCAGACCATCAGAGGCCTGCTGATAGACGAATTCTTGATCTATATAAAGGGAAAACTCAACCATCTGTGCTGCGATACCGGGATGAACTACCACATCATTGAGAGCGCAGCCAATATTTTTAACCCCCTTCTCACTTTTTATACTAACCTCCAACAAAAATCGTGACTCTTCCTTGAACTCGCCATCCAGCACCTGCCCTAGATCCCGCTCGATTTCTTCCGGCAAAATATCTGTCAAGAATCCTAGCCTTCCACGGTTGATCCCGACAACAGGCAAATTTTGATTAGCTAGGTTTTGAGACGCTTTAAGCATACTACCATCACCACCGATAACAATGGCTAGGTCACAATGTAGGTGAAATTCTTCCTGAGCAACAACCTGGATCGACTTGAAAGAATCATGTCCCTGCAAAAAAGAAGACACTGCCTCATCAACAACAATATTCAGGTTCTGTCGATCCAATAGGTAATCAACCAGTACATTGAGCGAGTCGCTGATACCGGTGTTATCTTGTCTGCCAATCAAACCGATACTTGAAAATCGTGACATGGAAAATCCAAGCTAATTTGCACTAGCTTCCAAGTATATCATGCACGATACTTGGGCGAGCTATCGTTTCATCTCAAATTAAGTCTGAAAGGCTTACCAAAGCAAAATCAGAGAAGATACAAAAATAGACTTAAATCTTATGGTTTAAATGGCGGACCGGACGGGACTCGAACCCGCGACCTCCGGCGTGACAGGCCGGC
>JAYQVM010000168.1:0-3058 GCA_038148435.1 Gammaproteobacteria bacterium
ACCAGGTATTTTTTTATCTGCCTGGATAAAGTATCAAGCCAATGGCACAAGATACGTTCTACGCGAGGCGTTGTGGGATTGGTGCGTTATTCAGATATGCCAACAGTGGTACCCACGCAGCTTATTGAACAAATAAAGCAATTGACCAACGTTGAAGGTCTTATAGATAAAACAGGTGAAAGTCAGTCAGTCTATAAACCCGGAGATCTGGTCCAAATAATAGATGGCAGTTTTAATGGCTGGGAGGCCATCGTAAAAGAGCAGGATGGTGATCAGCGAGTACATCTGCTGTTAACCATGCTGGGTAGTGAGCAGTTGATAAAACTTCCACTTTCTGCAGTATCTAAACTTTAACCGCCCCTCAATTCCTATAAATATTCAAAAATCTTTTTAATAACTCAGCGGTAAATGATAGTATTGTTCACCGAATGAACACGTGATGAGTCTATTAACCAGCTATGCTCGACCGAGTAGGGCGGTAGCGTATTTAAATTTTTAATAAATTCCTGATATGTCAGTCCTCAGCGATGAAAATCGCTATCAATTACTTAAATTGCTGGAAGAAAATCCGGAAATGAGCCAGCGTCAGATTGCTGCTGCTCTAGGGGTAAGTTTAGGCAAGGTGAACTTTTGTTTGCGTGCTTTAATTGAAATTGGCTCAGTCAAAGTATCCAACTTTAGCCGCAGTCCCAATAAAAAAGCCTATGTTTACCTTTTGACCCCAAAAGGGATAGAAGAGAAAGCGAAGGTAACCCTGCGCTTTCTAGCTAAAAAGCAAAATGAATACGAAGAATTGAAACGAGAAATTAACGAGCTGAAAAATGAGGTAAAATTGCTTTAATAGCCTCACTACGCCATTGTACCAATGGTGTTAATGGTATTAGTAGTGGAAGGATTACACTTGATCATGTATTATTCCGCTATTGTTAATTGTAACAAAAATAAGCACTTAGACCTTGTTATTAAAATAAGAAAAAACATCATTGGCTTTTATTAAAGCTAAATATCTTAGAGCAGAAACATGAAAAAAAATCTTCAGCAAATAGCGTCTATTCCCCTGTTTCATTTGAACTTTAGAGAGTTATTAAAAAAGTTCTTGTCGTTATCAGCGGCTGTGGTAGCTGGGTTTATTTTTCAACCTCTCGCTTATGGACAGGCAGATATATTAAGCAACCTCACACCCGATCAACTCGCCCAATTTAATCAGCTTCCCCCAGCACAACGCCAAGCCCTGATCAGCCAATTGCAAATAGGCAACAGTTCGGGTTTTGAAGCGCCGGTCTCGCAACCCCAGACAGTTTCTCCTCGGGGAGGTGTCAATCAAGGCGCCTTCCAGCAAGGACAGATGCAATCAGGTCAGCTAAACCAGAACTTTATGCCATTCGCTGACAATTTCATGCTCGACTCATCGGAATCCTCACAAATGCAAGCGGAAGAATCCGACAGAGACAGAATTATGCGCAAGGCCCAAGAACTTTTCGATCTCGGTATAAACCTCGATGAACTCGATAGGTTTGGTGAGTTGCGTCAGATGGGAATCACTTTTCAGTTATCGACTCCTGAAGAACGAGCACTAGAGACAGAAGAACGAGAAGATTTATTAGGCCTTCAACAAACTTTTTTAAGCAGCTCAATATCTGGGGCCACGGCCAATTCTAACTTCGCTAATACCCCGATGACAAATATCCCTCAAGGCGGCACAATAGAAGATCAGATTGAGGATAATCAGGAAATCAGACCCTTTGGATATAATCTATTTGCAGGCGTCCCTTCGACCTATGCCCCAGCAACCGATATTCCTGTTTCTTCGGACTACATTGTTGGGCCAGGAGATACCATTGTTATTCAGTTATATGGTCAGCGTAATGATCGCTATGAGCTCGCTGTATCAAGAGAGGGGCTTGTTCAATTTCCGGAAGTGGGGCCATTAAATGTCTCAGGGTTGAGCTTTGAGAATGTTCGTGAGCTTATCCAAAATACGGTAGAAACCTCCCTCATAGGTCAGGAAGTTAGCGTATCTATGGGGACCCTACGGTCTATACAAATTTTTGTTTTAGGTGAGTCATATCGGCCTGGCCTATATACAGTCAGCTCTTTGGCTACTATGACAAATGCCCTTTTCAATAGCGGGGGAGTCTCTGATTTAGGCTCTCTGAGAAATATTCAATTGTTCAGAAATGGCGAAGTTGTCACCCAGTTGGATCTCTATGATCTGTTGCTTAACGGTGATACCAGCAATGATGTTAGGCTTCAGCCAAATGATGTGATTTTTATCAATACCGTTGGTCAAACGGTACAAATATCAGGAGAGATCCGCCGTCCAAATATTTTTGAGATTGAGGGTGGAGAAACGATTCAGCAATTATTGGAGCTAGCCGGCGGACTCATGCCAACCTCATATCCTCTACTCGCCCATATTGAGCGAATCAACGCCCTAGGTCAGCGCGTGATTCTGGATATTAATCTGAGTGAAGATAGTAACTTGCAAACCCCACTCCAGGATGGCGACAGCCTTTATATAGAGCCTGTTTTAGACGAAATACGGACAGGAGTCGAGCTACTTGGACATCTTGAGAGGCCAGGTAATTTCGAATGGCGTGACGGAATACGCATATCTGATATCTTACGGTTTGAAGATCTAAAGGCTGACCCCGATTTAGATTACGCCCTAGTGATCCGGGAAATACTTCCTTCGAGAAATATCGAGGTTTATCAGTTAAATCTTGCGGATGCCTTGAATGAACCAGGCTCTTCTTCAGACCTAAGCCTGCAGCCCAGGGACCGGCTGCTCATATTTGGTGAAGATACACTGGAGAGTCGCCTTGATCGCAGACTTTTACTTCATCCTATTATTCAAAAGCTAAAAAATCAATCCTCTTCAGGCACACAAAGGCGAGTGGTGACAATTCTAGGAGAGGTAGATTCTCCTGGCGAATACCCGCTAGTTGAAAATATGACTATCCAAGACCTGATCCTAGCCGGTGGAGATAGCATAGAAAGCGCTGATCTGGGTCGGGCCGAGTTGAATGTCTCTCAAAACAGGCCCGAAGTTGGAATG
>JAYQVM010000169.1:0-3031 GCA_038148435.1 Gammaproteobacteria bacterium
GAAGAAAAACATGGAGCGTGAACTGAGAAATGCTGTCAAGAACAATGTTAAACAGCAAGTCTTAGAAGGACTGGTTGCTGAAACTGACGTGGAACTTCCCAAGTCTATGGTGGAAAACGAAATCAATAATCTGCGCCATCAAGCTATTCATCAATATGGCGGTCAGCAACAAATTGATCCATCAATCCTGCCTGCAGAAATGTTTCAGTCGCAAGCAGAACAACGGGTTAGTGTCGGCCTGATCATGAATGAAATTATTCAGAAAAATAAACTCAAGGCAGATCCCACTAAGGTGCGTGAAATCGTCGAGGAGCTGGCAGAAGGCTATGAGAATCCACAGGAAGTGATAGCATGGTACTATAAGGACAAGGACCAAATGGGGCAGGTCGAGGTCATGGCGCTGGAAGATTCTGTGATAGATCTGATTCTTTCCAAAGCCAGTGTGACGGAAAAAACTATTTCTTATGAGGATGCACTCAAGCCATATATCTCAAAGGCCAGCAGTAAAGTGGCCAAAAAAGCGGATAGCAAAAAAACTAAGGATGAAGCCAAGCCTACAGCTAAAACTAAATCTCAAAGTGAAAGTGTTGCAGAAGATGCTGACGGCAACAATAATAAAGCCTGACAGGAAATTCCCATGACTAAGACTTCACTTGAAACAGATAAAACCTTGATCAAGGCCTCAACACTTGTGCCCATTGTGGTTGAACAAACGGCCCGTGGTGAGCGTTCATATGACATCTACTCACGACTTCTGAAGGAACGCGTCATTTTCATGGTTGGCCCAGTTGAAGACCACATGGCTAATCTGATAGTTGCTCAGTTGCTTTATCTGGAATCTGAAAACCCTGACAAGGATATTCATTTCTACATCAATTCGCCTGGCGGCTCGGTCACATCCGGCATGTCGATTTATGACACCATGCAATTCATTAAGCCGGATGTTAGCACTATGTGCGTTGGGCAGGCTGCGAGTATGGGAGCCTTCCTGCTTGCTGGCGGCGCCAAAGGTAAGCGCTATGCACTGCCCAATTCACGCATAATGATCCATCAGCCCAGTGGTGGTTACCAGGGGCAGGCCTCAGACATTCATATTCATGCACAGGAAATCCTGAAAATCCGTGAAAAACTCAATAAAATCATGGCAGAGCATACCGGGCAGTCCGTTGAAAAAATAGCCGAAGATACTGAAAGGGATAATTTTATGGATGCCAATCAAGCCTTAGGCTATGGATTAATCGACCAGGTGCTCAGCAAACGGGTTATTCCAGACTCTTCAAAAGAAGCATAAAAAATCCTTTCCAGGGCTTGAAAAAGGAGGGAAATGCCTTCATCTTACAACTTGTAGGATTCTCATTGAATACACACTGGCACAGCTAATGGAGTGATCGGATGTCAGATAAAAATGGCCAAGATAAATCTGGCAAATTGCTGTATTGCTCTTTTTGCGGCAAGAGCCAGCATGAGGTAAGAAAACTGATTGCAGGGCCTTCGGTTTTTGTCTGTGATGAATGCGTTGACCTTTGCAATGACATTATCCGAGAAGAAATACAGGACAAATCCGAGGACAGCAGCGAGCGCCATCTGCCTAACCCGGAAGAAATCCGCAATACCCTTGATGAATATGTGATTGGCCAGGACAAAGCCAAAAAGACTCTGGCTGTAGCTGTTTACAATCACTACAAACGACTCAATTTTGGCAGTGAAGATGATGGGGTTGAGCTCAGTAAGAGCAATATTCTGATAATTGGACCTACCGGCACGGGAAAAACCTTACTGGCTGAATCTCTGGCCCGATTGTTAGATGTTCCCTTCACCATCGCAGATGCAACCACCCTAACAGAAGCGGGTTATGTGGGAGAAGATGTCGAGAACATCATTCAGAAGTTATTGCAAAAATGTGATTATGAAGTTGAAAAGGCGCAAATCGGCATCGTTTATATTGACGAAATTGATAAGATTGCCCGTAAATCAGACAACCCTTCCATTACCCGTGATGTATCTGGGGAGGGCGTGCAACAGGCTCTATTGAAGTTAATAGAAGGTACTGTTGCCTCTGTGCCACCTCAGGGTGGTCGAAAGCATCCCCAGCAGGAATTTCTGCAAGTTGAAACATCCAATATTTTGTTTATATGTGGAGGCGCATTTGCTGGCTTGGACAAGATTATCCGCGATCGCTCTGACAAGAGTGGTATCGGTTTTTCTGCAGAAATGCGCAGCGCTGAAAACAAGAAAAATGTCGGTGAGGCGCTGCAGGAAGTCGAACCCGAGGATCTGGTCAAATATGGTCTAATTCCTGAGTTTGTCGGACGCCTGCCCATGATAGCTACACTCAATGAGTTGGATGAAGAGGCACTTGTTAAAATTCTTACCGAGCCGAAGAACTCTCTGACCAAACAATATGCCAAGCTCTTTGAAATGGAAGGGGTGGAAATACAATTTCGTAATGATGCTCTACGTGCTATTGCACGCAAGGCGCAGGAACGTAAAACGGGCGCTAGAGGTTTACGCTCCATTATGGAGGCTGTGCTACTCGAAACCATGTATAACATTCCTTCACAATCCGGGGTCACCAAAGTAGTTATAGATGAGACTGTCATCAATGGTGAATCCGAGCCGCTTTTAATGTATGAGTCGAGTGAAGAAAGCCAGGCCTTGCCCCATAAAACAGCTTCAAAAGAGCAATAAATACTGAAACAATTTGCTCGCAGCCGTGAGCATTTCACGAGTAGCAAACACTATGAGCAGTCAGGAAACCTCAATTTCGAGCAGCCAGCAACTTCCATTTTTGCCTTTACGTGGCGTGGTGGTTTACCCTCAAATTGTACATCCCTTGTTTGTTGCCAGACCCAAATCAATCGCTGCTCTGAAAGCTGCGATGGCTTCAGATAAGCGGGTTATTCTGGCTGCACAGAAAAAACATGCAGAGGACAACCCTTCGGAAAAAGATATCTATGATATAGGCACGGTAGCCTCTGTTCTGCAATTAATGCAAGTAAATGATGGTACAGTTAAAGTACTGGTTGAAGGG
>JAYQVM010000170.1:0-2925 GCA_038148435.1 Gammaproteobacteria bacterium
GGAGCATATTTTGCTTGGTCCTTACCAGTCAATCTGGCTTAGCAACAGAAGTTTCTGATGTAGTCCGGCCAGGACATCCCTGTAGCCACTTGATGTTTGTCAAAGATGTCAGTTAAATGCTTGTTCCGCATTTGAGTCTTGCTCTACTGTGGCGGTTAACAGGATTGGATGGGTTTGCTTATGCTGAATGTAAATATAAGTGCTCCGGGACTTAGTCTCGTTCAGGCTATTGGGCTGGTATTTATAGCCGTTTTGCCGCTTGCTGTGCAGGCGCAGAATGAAGAGCTGGCCCAGCAATTGCTGCTGGCCTCCCCGCAGGCCATACGTGCGGATGCCGATTTACTGAGCTATACCAACTCCCTGGCGGAAGCCGCGATCGATGAGCATTGCGCGGCCTGTCATGGGGCGGAATTGACCGGAGATGTCGGGGTACCCAGTCTGGTGGATTATGAATGGATATGGGGAGTGACCGGGTTCGAAATGACTGAAGTCGAGCCCATGCTGGAGATCATGCAGACCATTTTGTATGGTGTTCGTAATCAAGACTGTGATGATGCGATTAAAACCTATGGGGCCTGTCCGGATACCCGCTATTCAGAGATGCCGGCTTATGGCCAGTTGGGCATGGATGAAGATATGCTGAATAACCTGGTGGATTATGTGTTCTATCTCAGTGGAGAAGACGTTAATCCCTTTGCTGTGGAAGCCGCAGAGTCGACCTGGCCAGTTTGCGCGGAATGTCATGGCACTGACGGCAGTGGCTTCAAACCGTTTGGTGCCCCGGATCTAACTGACGATGTCTGGCTCTTCGGATCCTCTGGCCAGGATGTTTTTGATGTGCTGCAAAATGGCCGCATGGGGGTTTGCCCCGCCTGGGCTGAAGTGCTGGATGCTGCCACTATCAAGGCGCTGGCTGTGTATATCCTGAACAGGGTCAACGGGTTTTAGCACGCCCCTTATATAGTTGCTTGTCCAGCTATCGCACTCCTGATATTTTCCTGCTAAGATGCGCCGCTTTTCATGATTAAAGGGCGTCCCGAGCGCACATGAAAGCATTCTACAAGGACTTCAAACTGGGTATCCTCGGCGGCGGTCAGCTTGGCCGGATGCTGATACAGGCTTGCCCGAATCTTGATGTCGATACCTGTGTTTTGGACCCATCCCCTGTCGCCCCATGTCGGGGTCTTGCCAATGAGTTTGTTCAGGGCGAACTGACTGACTTCGATACGGTTTATGCTTTCGGTAAACAAGTTGACCTCCTGACGATAGAGATTGAAAACGTCAATGTCGCCGCACTGCAACAGCTGCAAGAAGAAGGGCTGTCCATCTATCCTCAGCCGCGAGTCATTGAAATCATTCAGGACAAGCGAAAACAGAAACAGTTTTATCAGGAGCAGGGGATTCCAACGGCGGATTTTGTGCTTGTGGATGGCAGGGCTGACATTGAGAAACACCAGGACTTTCTGCCGGCTTTTAACAAATTAGGGTGTGGCGGTTATGATGGCGGTGGTGTGGTGTGCCTGAATAGTATTGATGATATTGCCAAGGCATTCGATGCTCCCGGTGTGCTGGAAAAGTCGGTGGACATGGATCGTGAAATATCCGTCATTGCAGCGCGCAATGCGCAGGGAAATATTGCCATCTATCCCATCGTTGAATGTGTCTTCAACCCCGACCGGAATTTGGTGGATTACCTGATTTCCCCCAGCACACTGCCCAATGCCTTGCAGAATAAGGCCATAGATATTGCCAGGAGTCTGGTGGAAAAACTCGAAATTATCGGTATTTTGGCGGTGGAGATGTTCGTCAGCCGCAAAGGAGAGGTGCTGGTAAATGAAGTAGCACCAAGACCTCATAACAGTGGACATCAGACCATCGATGCCAATGTCACCTCACAGTATGAACAGCTGCTGCGGGCAATTCTGAATCTACCACTGGGTTCTACGGCAATTAACAAACCCTCGGCGATGGTAAACTTGCTGGGCGAAGCGGGGTATACTGGTCCAGTGCATTACACGGGCCTTGACCTTCTCTTGCAGATTCCTGACGTGCATCTTTATCTCTACGGCAAGGCCGAAACCCGACCCTGGCGCAAGATGGGTCATGTCACGATTTTGGATGAAGACCGCAATAATCTCATCAGCAAAGTCGAGCAGGTCAAGCAAACAATCAAGGCAGTCAGTCTGCCGCAGGAGGAGTCTGATTCATGACCAATGTAAGAGTCGGAATAATTATGGGAAGCCGTTCGGATTTGTCGGTTATGCAGGCGGCTGCGGACATACTTGATGAATTTGGTATTGCCAATGAAATCTCGGTTGTCAGCGCTCATCGCACCCCTCAGGCCATGATGGATTATGCTGCCTCAGCTCGTGAAAAGGGCCTGCAGGTCATTATCGCCGGAGCCGGAGGAGCCGCCCACCTGCCGGGTATGGTGGCATCCGTGAGCACCTTGCCGGTAATCGGAGTGCCGATAAAATCGTCCAATTCAATTGACGGCTGGGATTCCGTGCTATCGATTTTGCAAATGCCGGCAGGCATTCCGGTGGCAACCGTGGCGCTGGACGGTGCCAAAAATGCCGGCATCCTAGCGGCAGAAATTATCGGCGCCTTCGATACTGCCGTGGCCAAAAGCTTGGATGAATACAAGCAAAGCCTGCGCGAAAAAGTTGCCCAGATGAATCAGAAACTTTGATAGTTGTTTGGCACAAAGAAAGGCTTTCCGACAAGCAAGATTTGTTTTCGCGCTTTCAGCTTATTGATATAATAGGGCAGTACCTGCCTTACCATTCTATATTTGTAACGGAAATTAAAGATGTTTCAACAAATTGAACGGCGTCCGCCTGACCCCATTCTTGGTTTGTCTGCGGCCTATAAAAAAGATATCAATCCCAACAAAATTGATTTGGGTGTTGGCGTCTATAAAGA
>JAYQVM010000171.1:0-2905 GCA_038148435.1 Gammaproteobacteria bacterium
TCGGATTTTCTTACCCAGGGACCTATCGTGCCTCGCTTTGAGGATTGCATTGCCAGGTATTGCCAGGCTCGTAGAGCTGTTGCTGTGAACAGCGCAACGTCAGCTTTACATATAGCGTTACTGGCATTGGAAGTTGGTGTAGGGGATACTGTTTGGACTTCCCCTAACACTTTTGTAGCTTCGTCAAATGCGGCCCTCTATTGCGGTGCTTCGATCGATTTTGTCGATATCGACCCGCAGACGTACAACATGTCGGTAAGTGCTTTGGAGCAAAAGCTTGCTGATGCGAAAAGATCCGGGCAGCTGCCAAAGGTGGTCATACCAGTTCACATTGCGGGGCAGCCCTGTGATATGGAACGCATACATGCCCTTGCTGTGCGCTATAGCTTCAGAGTGCTCGAAGACGCCTCTCATGCCATTGGTGCCAAATATAATGGTGAGCCAACTGGGAATTGCAGCTACAGCGATATCACGGTGTTTAGCTTTCATCCGGTCAAGATTGTTACAACGGCAGAAGGTGGGATGGCTGTTACAAATGATGATGTTTTAGCTGATAAAATGGAATTGTACCGTAGTCATGGGATAACCCGTGCGCCCCAATTAATGAGCCATCCTCCGGATGGCCCTTGGTATTATGAGCAGATAGCTCTTGGGTATAATTACCGGCTCACTGAACTACAGGCGGCTTTGGGTGTAAGTCAGATGCAAAGGTTGGAAGCGTACATTGCGCGCCGGCATGAAATAGCAACTAGGTATAATGACGAATTGGCCGACCTGCCTATAACTTTACCATTTCAGCAAGATTTCTCTCAGTCGGCCTACCACTTATACATCATACGATTGCATCAGGAGGCAATTGCTCCGCGCACCCATGCCCAAGTGTTTCAGGATTTGCGGGATCGGGAAATAATGGTCAACTTGCATTATATCCCAGTGCATACGCAGCCTTACTATCAGTCTTTAGGATTTTCATGGGGAGATTTTCCTAATAGCGAAGCTTACTACAGGTCAGCAATTTCAATTCCGATGTATCCTAAGTTGACTCATTCTGAGCAGTCATATGTGATTAAATCACTACACGATGTGTTAAAGAAATAATTAATTTTATTTGTAAAATATATTTATTCAATTTTGTATAAATAAAGATATACATCATTCTTGTCTTTTTCTAATTTAAATCCGCATTTTTTGAATAATTTTGAGCTTATTAAATTTTGTTTTTTTACTTCAGCATAAATTGATTTTATTTCTGGGAATAATTCCTTAAAATTTTTTATTGCGGCATTGATGCAAAGTGATGATTTTCCTTTCCCTCGCATATCGGGAGACAAATTAATTGAAATCAGTGAAAAATTTTCATGTAAATCGAATCGGACAACACCAATTTTAGAAAAATCTAAATAATCTTCACAAATAAGGATTAGAGTATTAATACTTTTTACTTTATCACTGAACCATATTTTGTGTTCATCCCACGTTACAGAATCATTGTTATGTGACATTTGTATTGTTTTAGGATCATTCCTCCAATTAAATAAGTCTTGGCAGTCCTGTGCTGCAGCTTTTCGAATTTTGATCATGTTTTGTCCAGATAAATAAGCACGCTTCGGTTGGTTGAAGCTATTTGCTCCTTCCCACCTTAATAATAGACAAAGTGTAAAATGGTTTCATGAATAGATACGGTATTGGCCATCACCAATTTGACTAACTTCAGGTACGGGCATCCCATCCAGCCTTGAGGCTAACGTTTCAAGACGGAGTTTTATAGCTTCAGTTGAAAGAGGTGGAAAAATTTTTTTCTGAAATTTAGTGGGGTACCATTTCCGGCGAAATAGCAGGCCAGATGACCATTGATCGTAGTTGAATTTTTTTTGGTTCTGAAGTGTTTTGGCTACATGCAATGCTATTCGCTCTGACGCTAATTCACCGGTTTGAGCAGCAAAATAGTTCTCAAATATTTTTCTTTGTCTTGCTGCGTCTTCGGTTGCTACCTGACCAGACAGGATTTTGTGAGCACTTTTGATCAGGCTGTCCTCATCTTTTGCAATGATGCTAAGTGCACCAGATAAGAAATAGGTGTGCAAGGAAGATGGGGCTGTCTCAAAACATATGGCAGGAAGTTCAAGTGCAAATGCTTCAGTGGCTGTTGTGCAACTGGTATGAATAAGAACTTCAGCGGCAGAGAGCCAAATGGCCGCTGGCCCCTCTCGAATTATTTTAATCCTTGCGTGTCCTCCTAGTTCAGTTTCATAGGGCTCAATTTTCTCTGTTGGGTGAGGGCGGAGGACTACCGTATGGTCGGGGAATTCCCGTTCTAGCCTGCGTGCGAGATTTGGTATGGCTGAAAAATTGGATTTTTCAAATTCTAAAAGATCATGGACAAATATACGGTCTTCTTCACGACGAATGTCCATACGACCGTCACGATAAAGAGCGCGGATGTGGCCAGCTGCGGACTTCTTAGCGGAATTCACAGTGCCGATGTTGGTATTAATAAGGATGATCCGACCGTGTTTCCGTTTGATTGATGCTGCGTCTTCAGCATAGATATTTCGAAGTTCTGGCCGCAGGAAATCCCAACGTGGATTGCCTGTGATAACAAGTTTCTCAGTATCCTCTGGATACACGTTTGTCATCACGGAGGCGTGGTTCTGTCCAAGGCAGAATATTGCTTCTGAGGCGGCTACAGATCTCTTGTCAACCCATTGAAGTCGCTTGCTTCCATCGCCTAACCCAGGCATCTCTTCGTCTATTGAGCCTATCCGGTGACCCAGGCGTTTTATTCTCTGCATCGCCTTTGCATCACCCGGTGTAAGCGTCTTGAAAATCCAAAAGCCCTTTGGCATCCATCGCGCGTTCTTTTGCAGAATCCACTTTGGCCCGATTATGACCTCTAAACCTGCAC
>JAYQVM010000172.1:0-2873 GCA_038148435.1 Gammaproteobacteria bacterium
GCATGAATCAGCCCCTAGCCATCAACCAGTACCACAGCGAGGAACATTTACTGGTCGGGATAAGAGATCACTGGCCAGTCACACGACTGCTTAATTTCACCCATGGCTTCTATAGTGTTTCCCAGCACGGCAAAGACATCCTGATTACTGATCTGCGAATGGGCTTGGAGGCTAACTACGTTTTTGTATTCAAGGTTGCCGAATTTGAGGGAGGCAATATACGTCCTGTCACGAGTATACTTACACCATAATGCTTACTCACCTTGGGCAATTTTTTACGATTAAAAATTATTTTGAATCAAGCAACCAGACTATGTCAGGCCAGCATTGCAGCGAGATTTTCTCTCCCAAGGCGGAATTCACATCTGATTTTTCTTGAATATATCTGATTTCCACAGGAGCGACCTGGCTTTTCAGCTTGCACTGTTCATGTTTAGAACCCTTAGCGTGATTTATGCCTTTAAAAAATTACCTTAAATTAACCATAGTCTTTTTAATTTTCGCCAGGTGCTCAGCCAATGCTGAGGAGACTGTTCTACTCTGGGGCGACACCCATTTACACACATCAAATTCAACTGATGCCTACGAAAATGGCCGTGCCAGTGTAGGACTAGAAGATGCCTATCGATTTGCCCGAGGGTTACCCGTAATTCAACCAGCTACCCGTACGCGTATTCGCATTGATCGCCCCCTAGATTTTCTTGTGATTGCCGACCATGCAGAAATGATGGGGCTGCCGACGCGACTTTTAGACAACGACCCTGCTGTCATGGCAACAAATGCTGGACAGAAACTTAAAAAAATGATGCAGGAGGACCCCTTCAGTATTTGGAGAGCTCAGATAGCCATTAGCCTTTCGGGAGCAAACCAGGATATGGTCGAGCAGTTGCATGTCGCACCTGTAATTCGAGGAGCTTGGGAAGCACAAATAGCTGCAGCTGATAGGCACAATATACCGGGTGAGTTCACCGCACTTATTGGATGGGAATGGTCGTCATCCAGCAATGATACAAATTTACATCGGGTAATCTTTACGCCGGATGATGGCAAGGTGGCCAGAAAATTCCTACCATTTTCCTCCTATGACAGTGACCGGCCCGAAGATCTCTGGCGCTGGCTGGAACAGACAGAGTTAGAGACAGGGGCACGCTTTGTCGCTATTCCACATAACTCCAATATTTCCCAGGGACTGATGTTTAGTAATACGGATAGCCACGGCAATGCAATGACGCTGGCCGATGCTGAATTTCGTCTACGTTGGGAACCAGTAATGGAGGTAACCCAGTACAAGGGAACATCAGAGATTCATCCAGTGCTTGCACCAACCGATGAATTTGCCGCTTTCGAGTTACGTGAATTTTTATTCAGCGGCCAACCCGCAGAGCCATTGCCCGGTTCCTATATCCGTCCTGCGCTCAGAACAGGACTGCTTTTAGAACAAGAGCTGGGAGTGAATCCCTACAGGCTCGGGATGATAGGTTCAACCGATTCTCATACCGGTCTCGCTAGCGTCGAGGAAAACAATTTTATGGGTAAGTCGGGATTGGATACGTTGCCAGAGGACAGGCCAGATAAGACTTTAGGGCTTATGTCTGCTTGGGAGGTCTCTGCCTCTGGCCTGGCCGGCGTCTGGGCTGAAGAAAATAGTCGAGAGGGCATATTCAATGCCTTCATGCGACGGGAAGTGTTTGCTACATCGGGACCACGCATTTCACTACGAGTATTTGGCAGCTTCAATTTTCCAGAGTTAGATCCTAAAACTGCAAATATAGCATCAGTGGGTTATAGAGACGGGGTGCCGATGGGCAGTGATTTGCTTATACCAAAAAATGAAACTTCATTTAGTCTGCTGATTGAGGCCACAAGCGACCCTGCAAGCGGCAACCTAGATCGCGTCCAGGTCATTAAGGGCTGGATAGATGAGACTGGCAATACACACGAGAAAATTTACAACGTTTCCTGGGCAGGAGAAAGAATTCTAAATGCCAATGGCAAGCTGCCAGCAATTGAGACTACTGTCGATGTCAGCGAGGCACGTTATGAAAATAGAGAGGGCAGTCCACGTCTCGCAGTGATATGGCAGGATCCGGATTTTAGCTCCCAACCATCTTTTTATTACGTCAGGGTCTTGGAGGTACCAACTCCACGGCATCATGTATATGATGCTGCAGCGCTTGGACTTGATACAGCGGAAGCTAATCCAGGCAAATCTTTGACAATACAGGAACGTGCCTGGTCATCACCAATCTGGCTCACTCCATGAGGGTATCATTTTTTGATACTGGACAAGCAAAAACAACTTAAGGAAATTTTCCTCACACAAGCAGGTTACTGCGAAGAACTCGGCTCTCCATTTATGGTCCGGTTATGCCGCTTATTTGAAGAGCATTTAGTTGAAGACCATGCCGGTGCTAGCTACCTGTTAAGCCTAAATAAGCCTGAGTCATTCTGGAGCCATGCGCTGGCCTTGCGTGTTGCCGGTGCGTTGCACGCCCTCGTACTTTCAGATAAGTGCGAAGTTCTGAAATCTGTTTATCCTCCCTATCATTTAGATGTTACAGACGATGCTATGTGGAAAGCAGTAAGTCACGCTATGCAGACACATTCCGATTTCTTTATTCCTTATTTGAATAGCGCCCCGCAAACCAACGAAGTTCGACGCTCCTCGGTACTGCTGCCAGGTTTCATTACGATCGCTGAGAAGACTGGCCTTCCCCTGACCTTATCTGAACTGGGCGCCAGCGCGGGGATCAACCTGTGCTGGGACTGTTTCGGCTATAAGCTTGACAGCATCGAGTGGGGAAATGCCGATGGCGGTGTCTTCATGGCCCCCGAGTGGAAGGGTGCACCGCCTCCAGAGGCGAGAGAAATCC
>JAYQVM010000173.1:0-2808 GCA_038148435.1 Gammaproteobacteria bacterium
GATGTTGAGCTTGCTGTAAAGGCAATTATTTCCTACATGTCTGAAGTTTTGTCAGGGGGTGGGCGGATCGAGATAAGGGGCTTTGGCAGTTTCTCGCTGCATTACAGGGCTCCTCGTGTCGGCAGAAACCCAAAAACTGGTGAACCTGTTGAACTCAGCGGCAAGTATGTTCCACATTTCAAACCCGGTAAGGAACTTAGGGACAGGGTCAACGGTAGCATGCAGGCCGAACATCAGCAAATTCCTGTGTGATTTGTTAAATGAATGCAAACGGCAGCTTTTGATATAGAAAGCTGCCGTTTTTTTTTCCAAAGGCTAGAGAGGCTATGTGTAAAACCACGGGTCTTTGAAAATATCGTGAAAGGCTTCGTCCGATTTATCACTTTCCTGGTTTTTGTCAGTATTGTCTTACTGGCATTTTTGTTCGCGGTTAACAATACAACTGTAGTGGTATTATGGTTGGGTATTGAAATGCCTGCTGCCAGTGTAGGCGTTCTCGTAATAATTTCCTTTGTAGTCGGCGGTTTTCTTGGGTTGCTCCTTGGCGTTGGTATTTTTAAAGAGCTGAAAACCATGGTGAAGATAAAGAAGTTGCGATCAGAAGTTGCCAGACTGGAAAAACTGCATCCTGCTAAAAAAACAACCTCTGGATTATAATAGTAGACATCCCAATTCATGGTCGGCGCCGAAACCAGCAATATGCTTCTCTACATTCTGCTTCTGGCAGCACTCGCGCTTGGTTGGTGGCTTGGGCGAAAGAGCTATTCTGGTTCTGACGGGACCGGTAAAAAAAAGAAGCGGTTTGCACCTGACAGGGATTATTTTGTCGGGCTGAATTATCTCCTCAATGATGAACCTGATGATGCAATCGACATCTTTATCGAATCCCTTGATATTAATTCAGGCACTCTAGATACCTATATGGCCCTTGGTACATTGCTGAGGAGAAGGGGTAAAGTGGACCGCTCCATTGCTGTATACCAAGATCTGCTTGGGAAGAGTGGTTTTACCAAGGGGGAATACAGTGAAATCAAGCTCAACCTTGTACAAAGTTATATTGCGGCAGGCCTGCTTGATCGTGCCGAGCATCTTCTTACAGAATTGCGCCTAGAAAAAGGTTCGGTCAAGATCAGGGCGCTTGAGCTCTCAGCGAATGTCTACCAGCGGGAAAAAGACTGGCTGGAAGGGGTTAGCGCTCTTACAGAGTTGCTTAAGTTCTGCCCTTCCCCCGAAAGGGGCGGGTACCAGAATCTGGCGTCACATTTTTACTGCGAACTGGCAGAGGAGGAGATTGTCAATGAGCATTTATCTCGGGCACGGGAGTGCCTTCGCCAGGCTTCAGCAATGGACAAGCATAATTCCAGGGTAAGCATGTTATTTGGCAACCTGGAAATGCTCATGGGTAATTACAAGGAGGCGATCAAGAACTATCTGCGGGTAAAGAAACAGGATCCTGATTTTCTCGCCGATGTGTTCAATCCGCTGGTGGAGTGTTATGAAAAAACCGGCAAAAAGGATGAGCTGCAAAAATTTATAGATAATACGAAAGCGGAAGAAACCGATACTTCCGTGCTGATAGCGCTGGCCCATTACCTGGAACGTGAACGTGGGCAGGAACAGGCAAGACAATACTTGTTGGGCAAGCTTGCACAAAACCCCTCACTGAGACTTTTAATGCAGTCTATTGCCCTAGATACCTCGGCGTCTGAGGCGCAAAATGAGCACAAACTTTTCCTGCAGGTGTTAAAAGAAAACCTTGAAAATAAGGCGCAATATCAGTGCTCCAACTGCGGTTTTGAACTGAAAAATCTGCTTTGGCATTGTCCCAGTTGTCTGCGCTGGGGCATGGTGAAACATGTACGCGGTATGCTGGGCTAGCCTGGCCTTATCAATTTCTTGAGTATGTTGTCATGACAAATGCAAAACCCATCATAGTGGCCCTGGATTTCCCGAATGCAGCCTCTGCACTGGCACTTTCCGAGCGTCTGGATCCTGATCTGTGCCGAGTCAAAGTAGGAAAGGAGTTGTTTACCCGTTCCGGACCTGAATTGGTGCGCAATCTTGGCAGCATGGGATTCGAGGTATTCCTGGACCTGAAGTACCACGATATTCCCAACACAGTGGCAGGCGCTGTATCAGCGGCCGCAGATCTCGGCGTGTGGATGGTTAATGTGCATGCCAGTGGTGGACGCGCCATGATGGAAGCGGCGCGCAAAGCATTACCGGCCAATAGTGAGACGCTACTGATTGCTGTCACCGTCCTGACAAGCATGGGCAATGAAGATCTTCAGGCACTTAATATCTCCGCTTCGACTGAAGAGCAGGTCATTACACTTGCTACGCTGGCCAAGGAGAGTGAAATGGATGGTGTTGTCTGTTCGGCCATGGAAACGCCTATCCTTAACGCGGCCTTAGGTGATGACTTCGTTCTGGTTACCCCAGGTATACGCCCAGCAGGAGACAGTGTCGACGATCAGAAAAGGATCATGACGCCCGCAAAGGCCATGGCCAGCGGCAGTCATTATCTTGTAATAGGCAGGCCGGTCACCCAGGCTGACGACCCTGCAGAAAAGCTCCAATCGATCATGGAAGAAATTTCAGCAAAAACCTGAAACGCTACTAGATTAAAGGCAGCAAAATGCTGCATGTTGGTCCCTTCAGGAATCAATAAACTAACTCAATTCATTGCAAGGAGGCAATGCCATGTCCTACCTCAAATCAGGAGTGCCATCTCGCCATTCCTACCAGGTGCTCATGCTCAGCCTTCTGCTGGTAGTGTCATTTAGTCTGTACGCCTAGGAGCAAGAT
>JAYQVM010000174.1:0-2791 GCA_038148435.1 Gammaproteobacteria bacterium
GTGTAGGAACGCTTGATATGTATACCGTGGGCCAATGCATAGGTCTGCAGGCGCAGGTCTTCCTTCTCCATTAAAGCGTCGAGATCCTGTTCTTCCTGTGCTTCAACGGTTGAGGTGCGGGTATAGCAGTATACAGTCATGGCCAGAGGTCCCTGATTCCTTGAGCGTTACTTAAAATAGCCGTAAAATTTCGACTACAACTTATTGTTTTTATTTGTCTTGTTGTGTCTCTGTGTAAGCGACAGCGTAATTTTAATCATCCTGCCTTTAGCTTTGCAAGCTAAATATCGGAAAAATAGAGAAAAATACCCTAGCTTGAGATAAACCAGGGTTCTTTAAAATGCGTTGGCGAGAGTCTGCAGAATATCGATCATGGGCATCGGATAAACACCCAGGTAGATCGTCAGAAAGGTCATGCTGGCCAGTACAGCGTGCGTGCCGAAAGGAATGCCTGCCAGAGCTGGATCTTTTTTGGGGTTCGTGTCCACCTTCTGCAGCATGATGTAAATCAGGCGTAAATAATAGTATAGCCCAATGGCACTCCCAATAATAAGCATACTTAGGAGGAACCATAGTGAACCTTCAAGACCATTGGTGAAAACATAGAACTTGCCAATAAAACCGGCCGTCAAGGGGATGCCCGCTAGCGACAGCAGTACAGTGATCATGACGGCAGCCAGCCATGGATTGCGCCAGAACAGGCCCTGGAAATCAGCAAGCATATCGTGCTCTTCTCCGGCATTGGACAAGGCACTGATGACGGCAAAACCGGCCAGAGACATGATGAAATAGGCGGCAATATAAAAACTCAGACTTTCCACGCTCAGCAGATTGGGGATACTGGCAGCGGCAATCAATACGATCAGCAAATAGCCCAGGTGGGCAATGGACGAATAAGCCAGCAGGCGTTTGACGTTCTGCTGTAGCAGGGCCAGCAGATTGCCGAGCAGCATGGATGCGGCAGCCATGACCGTAAGTATCAGGATCAGGGCATCAAACTGGAAAGCATCGGAATGCAGTAGCAAGCGCAAGGTAATAGCCACCATGGATGCCTTGGATACCGTGGCCAGTAATGCCGTAACCGGTATTGGCGCGCCTTCGTAGACATCCGGAGTCCAGATATGGAATGGCACCAGAGAAAGCTTGAAGGCAATGCCGCCCAAGATCAGGATATAACCGGTCAGCAGCAAGGGGCTGCCGGCCAGGTCCAGAGACTCGATGCTGGGAGCTATCTCACTGAAGAACATTGTGCCAGTCAGGGCATAGATCAAGGCCATGCCGAATAGGATAAGACCGGAAGCAAGACCTGACATGATGAGGTATTTCAGAGCCGCCTCAAGTGGAAATTTTGCACTTTTGGGCTTGTGTACCGCATAGGCGATCATGGCGTAGAGGCTGACGCCCAGCATTTCCATGCCGATAAACAGACTGACAAAATGTGAACTGCAAACCAGCACAACGGCACCCAGAATGGCAGTCAGCAATAAAATATAGAATTCTTCATTTAACTGATGGTGTTTTTCAAAATATGGATAAGCCAGCACACTGACAACCAATCCGCCGAAAATCATCAGGGAGGAGAAAAACACACTGTACTGATCAAAATAAATCAGTGGTGTGGCCTGTAGAGACAGCACCGGCTCGATGAAGTAGAAAATCAGTAGCGACGCTGCCAGACCGCTGGTGCACAGGGCATTTACCAGCCCATGGTTCCGCTTGAAACCGGCAGCCAGCATGACGATGACAGCTGTCAGCGTCAGCATGATAATTTGTAGTAAATCTATAAGTATGTCAGCGCTCATGTAACTTGTCTGTTTTGTCTTTTATTAATCAGGGGAATACAACCTGTAAACTGCGCAGAGTTGGTTCTGCCAAATCCAGCATGCTTTGAGGATACAGTCCCATCCATAACAAGCCGATCATCATCAATACGAAACAGGCCATCTCGATGAAACTTAAATCCGCTATTTCATAATTGTTCTTGTTTTCGCCATGAAATGCTTTCTGAATCACGATCAGCGAGTAAACCGCAGCGACAATCAGGCCAAGTGCGGCAAATGCTGTATGGGCAATACTGACCTGAAAGCTGCCCAGCAGCACCAGAAACTCGCCGACAAAATTGCCAAGTCCCGGCATGCCAACTGCCGCAACAGTAAAGAAGAGTGCCATAAAAGAAAGCTTGGGAGCGACTCCCCAGAAGCCGCCCATCTTGTCCAGGTCACGGGTATGAATGCGATGCTGCAGACCGCCGGCTAGCATAAACAGTGCTGCAGCACTGAAACCGTGGGCCAGCATGGTCATGACAGCACCCTGCACTGCCTGGGCATTCCAGGCGTATACGCCTACAAGGACAAAGCCCATGTGACTGACAGAGGTATAGGCTATTAGACGTTTCAGGTCATTCTGGGCAAAAGCAACCTTGGCCGTATATAAAATGCTGATAACACCCAGAGTCATCGCAATCGGCGCAAAACTCTGGGAAGCTTCTGGAAACAGCGGGACAGCAAAGCGGATCAGGCCATAGGCCCCTGTTTTAAGCAGGATGCCAGCCAGAATAACAGATCCGGCCGTAGGGGCCTGCGAGTGGGCATCGGGCAGCCAGTTGTGGATGGGTACAGCCGGCAACTTGGTGGCAAAAGCGATAAAAAAGCCCAGCATCAGAAACATGACAAACTCTTCCGGCAGATCTGCTCCCAGCAGGTCGAAATAGCTGAAAGTAAAGACTTCAGTAGCCTGGTAGTTCAGGAATACCAGCATCAAGATAGACAGCAGCATCAGGAGTCCTGTGACC
>JAYQVM010000175.1:0-2587 GCA_038148435.1 Gammaproteobacteria bacterium
TGCCTATATAGTCTATAAATGCGGTACTGAGGTCGGCACGCAGGCGTGTGGTTGAGCTGGCAATCTGGACCGCTTTGCGATCCATATAAAAAATGGCGCTGCGCACTTGCAGGCGATTGTCGTCAAAGCTGCCTTTATAGCCCAGTTCATAATTCCATAAGCGCTCATCACCAAACTCACGCAGGTCAGGATCAAGACTGCCATCCGTATTGAAGCCACCGGCTTTATACCCTCGCGCTGCACTCAGGTAGAATGAAGCAGATTCGCCTACCAGGTAATTCACGGCGACTTTGCCGCCCTGCAGACTGTCTTGTGGTGTGAAAGACAGGGTCGAGCTGTCGTGGTAATCTGCATCGAAGTGTTCCAGGCGAAGTCCCAGATCGAGAGACCAGCGAGCATTCAGCTCGGTGCTGGTGTCGGCGAAAATGGCGCTGCGATCAATCCGGTAGCGACTGCTGAAGGGCTCAGTCAGATAAGTATAAAGACGATTGAGTGAAACATCTTGCTGCAAGTGATAAAAACCCAGCACCCACGATGTTCGACCATCAAACAGCAAGCTATTATCTCTTGAAAGAAGGCGCAGTTCAGCGCTGGCGTTTTCACGCTCGCGTAGATAACGGTCCGTGGAAGAGTATTCGAATGGATGCAGGCCGATAAAACTCCAGTCCTCATCATAGCCGTAGTCAATGCTGGAATCCGATAAAGCAGCAATGAGTTCTACTTTTGCCAGACGAAAGCCATCTAGGCTCAAGGTACTGCTCAGAAAATCCGAGACCTGACGATCAAAGCCCGGCTCATCAGAAAGTGTGTCGCGGATATTATCCAGTGAAAAAGCATCGTAGCCGTTATCCAGCTCAAAACGTGAAAGGCTTAGTTCAAGTTGTATGTCCTGTGCAACTTGCCAGTTTAGTTTGCCGCGCAGCAGGCTTTCATCACGCTGGTTGGTGGGGCGATGCAGATACAGATTCTGGCTGAAGCCGTCTGATCGGGCTTGCTGGGCACTGAAACGAAACTGCAGGTCCTGAGTCAATGGGCCGCTAAGGTAGCCCGCCAGTCCCCTTGAATCATAATTACCCAGATCAATTTGTACGCCAAAGCTGGCCTCAGCGGTCGGTGCCTTGGAGCGTATATTGATCAGGCCAGCCAGTGCATTGGAACCATAGCGCGTTCCCTGAGGTCCCATCAGGATTTCTACCTGTTCCACATCGTAGAGAAGTGCCGCATTGCCCGCGCCGGAAAAATCCACGCCGTCAATCATCAGTCCGACGGAGGGGTTTAGCGGTTCACTGAATTGACCGCGTTCGCCGATTCCCCTGATTTGATAGAAACGTGCCCGGTTACTGCCACTGGCAAAGTTAACATTAGGGGCCAACTGCAGAGCTTCATCCAGATGGCTGATATGCTGCCGTTCGAGCCGGGATTCATTCAGTACGCTGATGCTGTTGGATATTCTGGCCAGACTTTGCTGACGAAAATCTGCAGTGACGATAATTTCCTGGATATTGACAGTTTCCTGTGCTGAAAGAAAGTTGCTCAGCAGGAGGCCAAGCACAAGGCTGGTAATCTGTTTTGGCATGTTGCTCCGCAGGGTAACTGGCTGTCGGAGTTGGAAAGCAGCCACGGATTCGTGACCGGTCCTATTCCTACGCCAGCATTAACTGGTTCAGGTTCAAAGGGTTTGTTGAAAAACATCTCAGGCCGCAGCCACCCCTAAGGATGTGATGCAATTTAGTACATGCAAAGCGCTTTTTCAAGACTATAAAAAATCTTGTCGCGTTAAACATATAATTGAATAGGGTTTAAACTTTATAAATTGACAGATTTTATGCGCTAAAAACACATGCAAGTCCTGTAAATTTTTTAGGGAATCAAAAATCTGGGACTGTTAACTTTATTATTTGATTGTCGACATAATTATCAAGATAACTTATTGTTATTTATAATTTTATATCGGCTTTGTTTTAAAATATCTTATACTTGCTATGTAAGACAGGCCGCAGCTAGGCCGCTGGGCTATAGCAGGCACTACGGTTGGTGCTATGTGTCTTAAACTAGATAAAATTTACATGGAGCAGTTCGATAACCTGCTGGAACTGCATGAGAAGATAAACAACCTTTTTGATAATGTGTCTCTGAAGCGTGCCCACCTATCAAAAGAACAGGTGAACAAAACCTGCTGATTAAGAAGTGGACCCACCGGGGTAATATTCTCGACCATCTTTTTCACCTATTCAGAATCGATGAAAAACAGATCTAACGACTTTCACTGGCGCTGAGAGACCTCTAGTTCGTGCTGGTATGCTGCGGCAAAAATCTGCCTAAAGCGCTGCATGTTACTGCCGCCAACCGCTGTGTAAATAATCCCGTATTCCTTTAGTTTAGCTTGATAGAGTTTAAACAGCTCTCTACGGTCTCGCGGATTTTCCCTTAGTTTGTCTGGCTCCCAGGGAATCTGCCAGTCACACAGTAAATAGTGACGATTATCCTGCTGCAGACTTTGTTGAAATTTTTCTAGTATCCAGGATACACAGATTCCGTATTTCATTTCGCTCCATACAAACAGAACCACTAAATCCGTGTCACATAC
>JAYQVM010000176.1:0-2586 GCA_038148435.1 Gammaproteobacteria bacterium
TTTCTATATTCTTCTTATTTTTTTCAAGTTGGTGGATGCTTGGTTTGCCTTTAGCCTCTACTGAGTTTACGTTCAGAGAGCTTCCTTTCCAGCTTCATAAAAATATTGGTATTACATTAGTATTTATGCTCGGGCTTTTGCTTTATTTACGTCTTAAGTATAGGCAATCAAATCTTCGATCGGATATGATGAAACCACTGATGCAGAAACTATCCTTCATCAATCATGTGATGATCTATATTTTAATTCTGAGTGTTTGTATTAGCGGCTATTTATCATCGGCAAGTACACCTTGGGACACCACACTTTGGTGGCTAGTTGACCTTCCTCGAATTTTTCAACCCGATGAAGAACTAAATGAATTATTTTCAGGCATCCATATTTGGACGTCATGGGCCTTATTAGCTGTAATAACTGCTCATCTGGGCGGCGCCCTTTATCATGCATTTCGTAACGATGGAATAATCAAGCGAATGCTGCGTTGGTGAAGATTTTTTATTTTTTGATATTTAGTCTCTAGTTCGTTTGTTGGATAACCGTAAAGTCATCATACCGAAAAAAACAAAACAATTTTTCAGATTGTTAATTGTCGAAGGTATTGTGCAGCACCTCTTAATCCCGGATGTTCTGCTGTAACAACATAGGTAGGAATTCGTTTGTTGTATGACTGATAGCGTCCCTTATCCTCAAACTGATTACGAAATTTGCTTTGCATAAAAAATTCAATAAATTTTGGGACCATTCCGCCACAAATATATACTCCGCCAAAAGCTCCGACACTCAAAGCAAGGCTACCACTGAATGAACCGAGTAATTCACAAAACTGATTAAGTGTTTTGACGCAGCTAGCTTCTTCATTGGATGTGGCTAGCCTAGTAATTTCACTCGCAGATAATAGTCGAACAGGCTTTCCATCAATATCTTGAATAACCTGATGAAGCTCTTCCAAACCAGGACCCGATAGTATTCGCTCTGCAGATACATGACCATATTTTTTATGAAAGTATTTCCAAATCTTCCGTTCAAATTTGGTATTAGGAGCAAAATCCATATGGCCGCCTTCACCCGGAACAGCAATCAACCGACCTTCTACCGGCAATAAAAAACCAACACCCAGCCCGGTTCCAGGGCCACAAACAACTATAGGTTTGCTGGCCTCTGGTTCAGCATTACCTATTTCTATGATTTCCATGTTGCTGAGAGTTGGTATAGCAAGGCTCATCGCATGAAAGTCATTGATGATTGCAAGTGAGCTCAGATTTAAGTTCAACTGTAAATCTTGGCGCGAAAATTTCCAGTCAAGATTTATCATTTCAACTATGTCCACCGTACTTGGACTAGCAATAGCCATGCATAGGTTGACGTCTGTCAGATCATGGTCAAAGAAATACTGGCTTAGAACTTGTTCAGGTCCAGTGTATTTGCGACAGGGTGATGTCTCAATTTCATATAATTTCTCATCAATCAGACGAGCAATTCTGACGTTTGTTCCGCCAACATCCATGACCACGTGGTTTGAGGCTGTACTGCTTATTTTGATGATCTCTGACCTGCAACTAATCGGTTAACATCAGGCTTCTAATACGTTACGACAGAATTCAACACACTTGGCAACTTCCAATACGGCATTGGACCCTTCAGGAATTTGATATTCCAGTTCAGCAGTGATGGGAAAGGTATAACGCTGATCGCGTACCGTCTGGAGTATTTGTACAAGCGGCGTATCTCCAGTTCCCCAAGATAGATTTCCTGCGCCGTTTTCCTGTAACTGACGATCTTTAAGATGGGCACTGGAAATCTTATCATGGTGGGCTGCGATAAAAGCAAGTGGATCACGTCCCTCTGGTGCTGCAACATAATGTCCAAGATCTACATTACTTCGATTGAAATCTGATTGACTGAATGCAGAATTGAAAATATCAATCGAGGCCTGTTCATGGGTGTGGTAGGCAATATATACACCATTACGTTCCGCCAAGCGGCCCAGGCGCAGACTCTGGGCTGAGCTTTGTGGCAGTTCTACAGTGCAATGAGATGCGCCAAGGGCTTTTGCGACCCTAAATCCATAATTGATTTCTGCATCCGTACTATCTACTTCGAAGACGCTGGGTTTCCAGGCATAGATGCTGACACCGGCGTCTTCATACATCCGCCTGAGTTGCTCAAATTTCGTCATTGGCACTGAAGCACGCCAGATAGCAAGTTCTCGATTATATGAAGCCAGCTCAGCCAACATTTCATCCCTTTGTTGTCGCTGTGCGGTAGTCATGTCTGGGGGGGGAGGTGCTCCGGGACGGAAACCGCGTGGCAATCGGCTTTCTGGTCTGCCAGCGAAGTTTTCAGCAGGATCACCCATTAGCTCAACAGCGTTAATGCCAGAGTCTAAGAGATATCCTAACATGGCTTCAGCGCTTTGATCTGGCATGCTGCGATAGGAGTATGTGATAGTTCCTATCTGGACTCCGTTGAACTTCGAATTTGGTCGATTAAGGTCGCTAATGACGGCAGGAAAGCCAGGCCTTACTCGGCTTGAAAGTAGAGGGGCGGGGAGGAGACGGGGGGAGGCGTGTGGGGAGTGGGGGGGGG
>JAYQVM010000177.1:0-2575 GCA_038148435.1 Gammaproteobacteria bacterium
GCATCAACAGCACGAGCTGCTGCTGCTTTTGGTAAATCGGCATTTTCGGCTACTGCATCAATGAGTTCTGATTTATTCACGTTATCACCCTTCTTTTAGTTCTAATGAATGTTAGTTGGAAATCTTTAAGAGCTAGCTATTAAAATATTTCTTGTTTTTTTCTCTGCCTGAATGCATCAGTTTTAAAAACTTTATTTATCGGCTGTAAACCAACTAATGTAAAACTTTCAAGCTCTCAGACTTTATATCAACCTTGGAAAGTTAATGTCAAGAAATGCGCTGTTATTAATGCGTATTTATTTGTTTTTTGGGTTTGTCCTTGCCTTTAGTCTCATTTGCATCAGCACTTGCTTTCTTTATATTGTCTTCTCTATTTTCTTCCAATGGTTCTGGCATACACTGCAAAGCAATTTCCAAAACCTGATCAATCCATTTAACCGGTTTGATAATCAAATCTGCTTTAATATTATCTGGTATTTCCTTGAGATCTCTCTCATTTTCTTTCGGGATAATAACTGTTTTGATTTCTCCCCGATGGGCAGCTAGTAATTTTTCCTTCAAGCCTCCAATTGGCAGCACTTGTCCACGCAGTGTGATTTCTCCTGTCATGGCGACATCTTTGCGCACGGACACACCTGTCAGCACTGAAACGATAGCCGTACACATACCTATGCCGGCACTGGGGCCATCTTTAGGTGTAGCTCCTTCTGGAACATGAACGTGTAAATCTTTGTTTTCATGAAAGTTTGTAGCGATACCAAGAGCCGCAGCACGACTACGCACAACAGTGAGAGCTGCCTGAATTGATTCTTGCATAACATCACCTAAGGAGCCTGTCATCGTGGTTTTTCCTTTTCCCTGGGTGGCTACAGCTTCAATTGTCAATAATTCTCCGCCCACCTGAGTCCATGCCAGACCATTCACCTGGCCGACTACATCATGCTCATCAGCTTTACCATAGTCATATTTTTTAACACCAGCATACTCTTCAAGATTCTTGTCATTGATAACAGTAATTTTGTTTTTCGTTGTTTTGCCAGCGTTTGCATCTTTCTGCATGCTCTTTTCTTTTACCACCTTACGACAAATTTTTGAGATTTCACGCTCCAGGCCCCTGACACCTGCTTCACGGGTGTAGTGTCGAATGATTTTCTGCAAGCTATCATCCGGAAACTCGATCTCATCATTTTTCAGTCCATTATTTTCTTTTTGTTTGGGCACCAGATACCGGCTGGCAATATTCAGTTTTTCATCTTCGGTATAGCCGGGAAGACGAATAACTTCCATGCGATCCAATAAGGGTCCAGGGATATTCATGGAGTTGGACGTACAGATGAACATCACATCACTAAGATCATAATCAACCTCCAGATAATGATCGTTAAAGCTGTGATTCTGTTCCGGGTCGAGTACTTCCAGCAAGGCCGAAGCCGGGTCACCGCGATGATCCATACCCATCTTATCCACTTCGTCCAGCAGGATAAGTGGATTTTTTACACCTATTTTTGAGAGCTTCTGTATGACCTTGCCAGGTAAAGAGCCGATATAGGTACGGCGATGTCCGCGTATTTCGGCTTCATCTCGGACTCCACCAAGCGCCATACGGACAAACCTGCGGCCCGTTGCTCTGGCAATCGATTCACCAAGAGAGGTTTTACCCACCCCTGGCGGGCCAACCAGGCATAAAATGGGGCCTTTCAATTTTTTTACCCGTTTTTGCACGGCAAGATATTCTAGAATACGTTCTTTAACTTCTTTCAAACCATAATGATCTGTTTCGAGGGTCTCCTCGGCCTTGTTGAGGTCATTGCGTATCTTGCTTTTCTTTTTCCATGGGATATTGACCATCCAATCTAGATAGGTCCGCACTACTGAAGCTTCTGAAGACATCGGTGACATCATCTTAAGCTTGTTTAATTCAGATTGCGCCTTATCTTTGGCCTCTTTAGGCATGCCGGACTCATTAATTCGTTTAGCCAGCTCCTCAGCTTCATTGGGAACATCCTCCAGCTCACCCATCTCTTTCTGAATAGCTTTCATCTGTTCATTCAGATAATACTCACGCTGGCTTTTTTCCATCTGCTTTTTAACGCGGCCACGTATTCGTTTTTCAACCTGAAATACATCTATCTCGGCTTCGATCAAGGCCATCAGATGCTCAATACGTGGCTTCAGTTTGGCCAGCTCAAGAATGTTCTGTTTTTCTTCCAGCTGCATAGACATGTGTGTGGCGATGGTATCTACCAACCTGCTTGGCTCATCAATACTAGAAATAGAGGTCATTACCTCAGGGGAAATTTTTTTACTCAGCTGCACATACTGATCAAACTGTGAGAGTAGTGAACGCAAGAGGATCTCAGCATCCTTTTCTTCAGAAACACTGACGATCATGGATGAGCAGTCGGCCAGGTAGTAGTCTTCGTTGAAATGTAGCTGTTTTATCTTGACACGTTCAACCCCTTCAACCAGTTCATCCGAGCCCCTTCACGCGGGTGCCTTGGTGGATCAGATTTTCGTGCACTGCCAGCAGGGCCAAAGGGGCAAAGCGCTGCAGGTTTATCGTCAATTGCAAGCC
>JAYQVM010000178.1:0-2450 GCA_038148435.1 Gammaproteobacteria bacterium
CCCCAATGTCTTCCCAGATTCCATTATACTCACCACAAACAGAATTTGTTTATGAAGCGATTGTGGATATTGAACCTGGCATTGATCTGGGCAACGGGCCGCTTGGACCGCGTGCTATGGTACCTATCATCGGTGGTAGCTTTGAGGGGCCAAATTTGCGAGGGACCGTGTTGGCAGGTGGTGCAGACCGCCAGCAGGTTCGACAGGATGGAGTGCGCACACTTGATGCTCTCTATGAAATGCAGACTGATGATGGCGCAATCATCACTGTACGCAACCAGGTATTATCTATTCCCGACGCTGAAACACGCTTTTCATTCATTCAGATTACCGCACCGGAACAATATGGATGGTTGAACAAGTCCATTCATGTCGGCACACTCAATTCATTGCGCCCGGGACGTGATGCCGTGCTTATCAGAGCTTTCAGAATCAAGTAGATACTTGAGGTAATATGGGTCTAAAATTCATTTGTAGGTTCCTCACCAGGCTTCCTCTTCTGCTGCCTTCTGCGTTTCTGGTACAGGTTCTCCAGGCGCAGGATCTTAGTGAGCTAATATCGCTTGCAGACATGAATCCGGAATCGGCTTGTTTAGCCCTTAAAGGAAGAAAAATTCACGAATCAGCCATCGGACTTGAGACTGCTGGAGCCCGCATTGAAGTCACCAGTTACCTGCAGACTGGCAATGTCGCTGGCTTGATGTTTTGCAAGGTCACGGGACAGATTTTTTCAGTAAGCCCCAACGCGCCCGCCATCACTTTTGAAGTCAATCTGCCCTCAAACTGGAACGGTAAATCCCTGCAGTTCGGTGGCGGAGGCCTGAATGGCGTTCTAATTACTGGTCTGGATCACTACAACCGGCAACCCGAATCCGAAACGACACCTCTGGCTCGCGGCTATGTGACCCTGGGCAGTGATTCCGGACACCAATCGTCTGGCGGCTTCAGTGCAGACTTCATGCTCTTTGAAGAGGCTCTAAGGAATTTCGGTCATGAACAGATCAAGAAAACTCATGATGTGGCGATGTTACTCATCCAGGCCCGTTATGGATCTGCATCACACTATAACTATTTTATTGGCGGTTCGCAGGGTGGGCATGAAGCTTTTGATGCCGTGCAGCGTTATCCGCAAGACTATGATGGCGCTGTTGCCGCCTATCCTGCCTTCAACCTGGTCATGCTGCACCTGTCAGCAAACCAATATGCCAAAGCACTGCATGCCAACGATGGCGACAGTTGGATAAATCCTGAAAAAGCTCGCAACTTTGTCAGTAGAGTCTACGAAATCTGCGATACCTTGGATAACCTGCAGGATGGCATTATCAGCAACATCGACGCCTGCGAAAGCGCCACAGTAATTTTCAAAGCCTATGATGTTAGCAATCCGGTTCGCTGTGCTGAAGGTCAGGATACCGGCAACACCTGTCTCTCTGATGCCCAGCTCAAGGCACTGAATGTCATGGATACTCCCTTTGATCTGGGTTTTAGCATTTATTCGGATGATGGAGGAAATACAATTTTTCCAAAGTGGTCACCCTTCATTGGGTCAACCTTTTTTGATGGCAACTTCCCTAACCTGGGTGCTATGGGCCCAGGAGATTCCCTGCAGTTTCGTCCAGGCAGTGCGACGCCGGTATATGCCATCGCACAAAACATAAACATTGATCCTATGACAGAATTTAATCCCGCTGAACATGCTGGTCGCATTGCTGAACTGGCTGGGATGATGAGCGCAACCAGTGTCAACCTAGACACCTTCAATGCAAAAGGTGGGAAACTGATTTTCTATCACGGGCTCGCTGATGACTTTATTCCCTTTTACAGTTCAATACAGTATTGGGATAGATTACAAACCCGCTATGAGCGATCCACCTTAGATAAATTTGTGCGCTTTTACACCATTCCAGGGATGGGACATCAAAGTGGTCCATTTTCAGCCAGACTTTCAACCCTTGATGCCCTTGAAGCCTGGGTAGAAAGAGACCAGGCCCCTGGAGAATTACAGGCCATCGACAGCAATCAGTCCAGCTTCGGTCGCAGCCGTCCTGTCTGCATTTATCCACAGTGGCCCCGCTATAATGGGGTGGGCGATATAGATCTTGCTGAAAGTTTTACATGCGTTGATTAATTAGTTTAAATAACTCCTATAAAAATTCAAATTTCAAATTAGTTGTAGCCTTATCATGAAGAAATTTCCATTCCGTGCCGACCACGTCGGTAGTCTGCTCCGCCCCGAAAAAGTAATAGAAAACCGCAAACTCTGGAAAGAAGGTAAGCTCAGTGCTGAAGCCTTGCGGGAAATCGAGGATGAAGCCATTGCCGAGACTGTCCTGAAACTAAAATCCATAGGCATGCAATCGATTACCGATGGAGAATTCAGGCGTGATTATTTCCATCTGGATTTTCTGAAAGAGCTCGGTGGCATTACCGTCTCCGGTGGCATCGAAGCC
>JAYQVM010000179.1:0-2427 GCA_038148435.1 Gammaproteobacteria bacterium
ACCGAGTATTAGCCTAGACATTCCTACAAGACTGGCCCACAGATTCTGTGTGAGAAACAGGGGGGACAGTTTAATGGTTAGGAAAGTGACAAAAAAGAAGGCTGCGGAAGTGTGACCTGACGGAAGACTGAATTCATCAGATGGAGTAACCAGGGATTCCACACCAGAAAGGAATTTTGGTGGGCGGCGTCGACGAAGTGAGTGTTTCAGGGCGAAATAGATCACGCGCTCCAGAGTAAAACCAACCACTGCCAATTCCAGCGTATAACTGGCCTGGCCTGGTTTCATATTTATCACCAAAGGTACCAGCAGCAAATAGAACCAACCGTCTCCTGTAAATGAGATGATGCGGGCAAATTTGGAAAAGTAGGTATGTTTGTAATTAATGAAAACCGTGAGGAAAAATTTAGTGTCTGCGGCCTGAATCACCTTAAACATGGCAGGAACTGATCTCTTTTAACCAGTAACATGTATTCTATTGTTACTGCGTTATATTAAAAGCTGATAAATGCCACTTAAGATCAAAGTTAAAATATATAGGTCAATCGTGTAATCATAAATAAAAATTGCAATTACCACGATTTCTAAAACCTTAATCTGTTTATCACATAATGCGTGCTTTACCCCTTACTCTAGATGTCTTCATAATACTTAATCTTATATTAACAGCATGCCTCGCCAATCTTGATAAAACGCAGTCCTGCCTACATTAGAATTCTCCCGGTAAAAATATATCGGGAGAAACAATGAAACACCTACCTTTATTACTCATCGCTTTACTTTCGTCGACCATAGTATTTGGTCAGACAAAACATTTCGATAGAAATGAATTACCACAACTTGACCAGGACATTATCGAAGCATCTGAGTTCGAGTTTGCGATCACAACCGTCCCTACTAACAGTATTATTCCTGTCCAAACCCAGAGGGTAGAGAACCTTAAAGACAGTGAAAAAAAGCTTATTGAGGCCCAAGAGAATTCTTACCGCCCGCTTGTAATTGATGAAAGCAACTATCTTATTGACGGCCACCATAGGTTGGACGCTCTCAAAGAGCTCGGTATCATCACAACAAGAGTTATTAGAGTAGATGCACCAATTGAAAAAGTGATTTCTGCGTTCCCAGAATACCGAGACAACTCGCCGACCTATGAACCAGCTGTTGAATAATGCGAATTACAAAAGCTAGGGAGAAAATTACACCCCATACAATCGAGAATAAATAAGAAATATTCTTTCTAATAAATTGATACGGCGGCTTGATTACCATATTACATGATGCGTCTCATAAACTTGATTTCAGGCTTAATTAATCAAAAATAATATTTTTATATAATCCTTTATACAAATTATTAAAATTTTTAACCACGCGCTTTACATAACTTAATAATAAAAATGGGTAGCCTTATTAAAGTTCTCTGAGTATAAAAACTCGGGAGAACCCATGAAAAAATTAGCAGTTCCAGTCATCGCATTACTATCTTCGGCAATTGCCTTGGCTCAGGATGAGGCATCTGTTGAAACAATCGAAGTTGTCGGCACCAGGGCAACCTTAATGAATGCAATCAACAGGCAACGAAATTCCCAAAACATTATTAGCGTGGTAGATTCTGACGCCCTAGGCAACTTCCCTGACTCTACAGCTGCGGATGCAGTCAGAAGGCTCAGCGGTATTGCCGTGGAAAATGACCAGGGTGAGGGACGTTACATAACAATCCGTGGTCTGAGTTCTGACTTGAACAGTGTCGGTGTAAACGGTGCCACTATGGTAGCGCCGGAAAATGGCCGCTCCGTGATCATGGATGGTATCCCGACTGAACTCATGGATAGCATCACCGTCTCCAAATCCCTTACACCGGAAATGGATGCCGATAGCATTGGTGGTCACATAGAGTTCAACACAAAGAAGCCAACTGATCTTAATGGCACCCTGCTCAAAGTAAAACTTTCGGACAAGGTTGCCCAGTTCACTGATTACGAGAGCGCCCCCAACGGCTCACTGACATATGGCGCCAGGATCAATAATTCCACCGCGCATATCATTGGCCTGACCTACTCGTCCAAAAATATCGAATCCTTTAATAACGAAACTGGTTTTGGCTGGGAAGATGGCTATCTCAATGATGACTGGGAAATGCGTTGGTATGACGTCAAGCGCGAACGCCTGGGTTTGAGTTACGATATCAACACAATTCTGCAGGACTCCACCGTACTTTTTGCCAACGTCATGTACAACGAATATGACGAAACCGAAACCCGCTTTAAGGACGAATACGGCAAGATCGATTTCGTCAATGGTCTAAGCAACGGCATGGTAACAAGCAGAATCAGACATGACGCGGAAACCAGGCAGCGGTATGAAACTCGTTCAATTGGCGCCGTGAATCTTGGACTGGAAACCAACAAGGGCAACTGGGATATTAACAGC
>JAYQVM010000180.1:0-2355 GCA_038148435.1 Gammaproteobacteria bacterium
GGGTTTTAGTGAGTCACAGGTACCTGAGTATGGCTAGGGAGTCTGTGTGAGTCTTTTGGCGGGGATGACTCCCTCAAATGACGCTGGGCGAATTCATGAAACACAGCTTTATCCAGACGTGTTACTCCACCGATGCCTACATTCCTCATAATTCTTGATATTCTGGGGATGGCAAAGGCCTCTGATACAGCGTTCCACCATAATTCCCCGCAAACACCATTGTCTGGTCCATTTGTTACCAATGGTGGTGCTGGCATGGGCTTTCCATATCCAGCTATAAAGACAGATGAAGTTAAATCAGGACGAAAATCTTTGATTATCTTCCAACTTAAGAGATCTATCGCCCCGATATCCGCATATCCTTTTGCAACAGCACTTAGGGTTTTGATATGGGCGCCAGTATAGGTCTCCGCCTTGAATGCAGGCGCTTCAAAATCAGAGTTGAAAAACGAATATAAAGCATGACGGCCTGAATAGCTGTCGGGTTCATTGATTGCGGCAGTCATATCGCTTGGTGATGATTTAATGTCAGCCACAGACACTGGATTGTTTGTAATGATTACGCTGCGGTACCAAACTTGTGCAACTAGCGGATCATCAAAAACAAAGCTTCCAACATATGAGATGTCTTCAGGTTTCATGCGGGCATAAGTCAGACCACACATTTGGCCAAGCGCTAATTCTTTCTTGAATGGGAGGGATTGAGCCGTTTCCGCAGGCTCATAAATTGTTCTGCTGTAAAGTTGACCAGTCGTACGTATGCTGTTTTGCACTGCTTTCCAGAAAGCGTTCAATGCTTGTTCAGTAGGAGGAAAGAGGTACCAATTAAGCTGCGCTTTTAGGCGATTTGTGGCATTGCCAAGTTTAACGTGACGAGGAAACATAGAATACAGGCCACAAAGCAAAAAACGAATAACAGACTTAAAATAAAAAGTTTTTATAGGCTTCCAATGGTCTGCATAACCAACGCTATATCGCTTTACCCGATACAACCCACTAGGCAATAGAAAAAACTACATGAGTACAAATCTGAAAAGCATGGTTTTGATGATAGCTGCTATGGGTTGCTTAACGTTAACTGATCTTTTCATTAAGATAGCTAGCCAAACGTTACCTATTGGGCAAGTAATGATTTTTTACGGAGTTGGTGCGTTAATAGTTTTTTGGCTAATGCTACGCATCAATGGGGAGCCTATTCAGATATCACCACTCGCTAGTTCTGCAGTGTTTTTCAGAAATGTTGGTGATCTAATTGCTCTAAATAGTATGTTCCTTGCTTTAGTTTATGTTCCGCTTTCCACGATCGGAGCAATAATCCAGACTGTGCCAATAATGGTTACGGCGGCAGCGGCTTTGTTTCTTGGGGAACAGGTAGGTGTCAGACGTATATCAGCGATTTTGGTTGGTTTTTTGGGAACCCTGCTGATCATTCAACCCGGCGCTTCTAACTTTGACCTCACTGCAATCATTGCACTTATTGCTGCAGTAGGCATGGCTTTGCGAGACATCGCTACCAAGCTGGTTCGTGAAAATTTTTCAACCCTGCTTCTTTCGTTTTACTCATGCTTTCTCTTTATATTCAGCGGTATCGTTTTGCTCATTATTGAAGGCCAAACAACTGCAACTGATATGGATGATATAGGCATACTTATAGCAATTGTTGCTGCCGGCTCTTCGGGTTTTTTCTTTATGACTGAGGCTGTCAGATTAGGTGATATTTCTGTTGTTAGCCCTTTTCGTTACACACGGCTTCTGTTTTCTATCGCTGCGGGCGTTTTAATCCTCGGCGAGCAAATAAACTCAATTATGGTAGTTGGTAGCACTTTGACAATTCTTTCTGGGTTATACATCTGGCGAAGAGAGATTGTTGTAGGAAGCCCAAAATAGACTACACAAGTGATCATCAAGGTTGGTTGTTGCATTTGCTGGTCACGGTAAATGCTTGTTCCCCAGACTGGGGCTATTGATAGTTGACCTCCTTCATCCAGCCTTTGCCATCCCAGATGTAACCAAACTCTTGTTTGACTAAGTCATGAAAGTCTTCAGGTGTTTTGGACATCATCATGAATGAAAGGCCAAGTATCTGCCATTTCTCCATTAAGTCTTTTTTTTCATTCTCACGCATTCATCAATTCCTACTTTCCCACTGACTGTACTCAGGAGGGCCGTTAACCTGCTCCTCAAAGGTCAGATCACTCCAGTCCTTATCCTCAAATGAAGATGGAAGCATGACGCCTATCTCTGACTTTACATTGATGTCCTTTTTGAAGTGGCCATGAAATGCTCTACGCATTTCCTCCTCTAACTCACCTAATTCACCATAAGCGTAATGCATAATGAAGCTGTCATGCACAG
>JAYQVM010000181.1:0-2304 GCA_038148435.1 Gammaproteobacteria bacterium
TCGACAATTACGACTCCTTGACCTACAACCTGGTGCAGTATTTTGGCGAACTGGGTATGCAGGTGAAGGTATATCGTAACGATGAAATTACTCTGGCTGACATTGAAAAATTGAACCCCAGTCATCTGGTAATTTCGCCAGGACCCTGTACACCCAAAGAGGCGGGTATATCGGTAGCAGCGGTCCAGCACTTTGCCGGCAAGCTGCCGATTCTGGGCGTCTGCTTGGGCCATCAGAGTATTGGTGAGGCCTTTGGCGGAGATACGGTACGTGCCCTCAAGGTCATGCATGGTAAGCTATCGGATATTCATCATACCGGGCGGGGTATATTTTCCTCTCTGGCTTCGCCGTTTGAAGCTACCCGTTACCATTCGCTGGTTATCGACCAGGAAACCCTGCCTGAGTGTCTCGAAGTGACGGCCTGGACCCAGACTGCCAGTGGAGAACGTAAAGAAATTATGGGTGTGCGTCACACCGAACTCGCTATCGAAGGTGTACAATTCCACCCGGAATCGATACTCAGCGAAAACGGCCATGCCTTGCTGAAAAATTTTCTCGAATCTAGCAGCGTTTCTGGCACTTGAGCAGCTGAAACTCTGACAGGGTATCAAGTGAATCAGGCAACCATATTAAAAAAAATCCTGCAGCGCAAACAGGAAGAAGTTCTGGAGCGCCAGGCTAGGCTGTCCCAGCAGGATTTAGAAGCCGTGATTGCCTCACAACAAAAGCCACGTGGCTTTAGCCGGGCAATCGCAGATCAGATACAGCGCAAACGTCCTGCCGTGATCGCGGAAATCAAAAAAGCCTCGCCCAGCAAAGGTTTATTGCGAGAGCATTTCGATCCTGCTGCCATCGCAGAAAGCTATACTGAAAATGGCGCCTGCTGTTTATCGGTACTCACCGATATTGATTTTTTTCTGGGTGCTGACGAGTACCTGCAGGCCGCCAGGAAAGCCTGTAAATTACCGGTGCTTCGCAAGGATTTTGTGATTGACCCATACCAGATTGCTGAGGCCAGAGCACTGGGCGCAGACTGCATTTTGCTGATTGTCGCCGCACTGGACCCAGCGCTTTTAGATGACCTGGCCGCCTGTGCCCGGGACTATGAGCTTGACTGTCTGATTGAGGTCCACTCCAGGACAGAGATGGAACAGGCTCTGCAACTTAATCCCAACATGCTTGGCATCAATAATCGCGACCTACATACCTTCACTACCCGCCTTGAGACCACCTATAAGCTGTTAAAGGATATTCCAGATGGAGTTTCCGTCATTACCGAAAGCGGTATTCATGCCAGAGAGGATGTCGAGGAAATGATGCAGCACGGTGTTCTGGGATTCCTGGTCGGTGAAGCCTTTATGCGTGCTGCTGATCCTGGACATAAATTAAAAGAGCTGTTTTTCCATGGTTAAATGCGCCCAGAGTGATATTAGGGATTATTTCGGCTTCAAATTCAGCTATTCAATTCTAAACTAGATCACATGCTCCTGTTTCGTTTAACAGATGCCCATCTGGCCTATGGGCCACAGGTGCTGCTTGAAAAGGTATCACTTTCTATCCAGCATGGTGAACGAATCGGTTTGCTGGGTCGTAATGGGGTAGGGAAATCATCCTTCCTAAAACTGTTGAGCGGCGAGGTCAGGGTCGATGATGGCGAGTTTTGGCGGCAACCTGGACTCAAGATAGCCAACTTGAATCAGGAATTACCTGCTGCCAATCATATAACTGTAGCCGATTATATGCTGGAAGGACTAACGGCAGCAGGGCAGTTAATCCGTGAATTTGATCATCTTTCCGCGGCGCAACCTACGCAGCAAAGTCTTGCCATTCTGGCAGATCTGCAAAAAAAAATTGATATTGCTGGTGCCTGGAACCTCCAGCAAAAAATTCATATTAGCTTGAGCAGGCTGGATATCAGTGGTGATACCTTGATGTCCTCTTTGTCAGGAGGCTGGTTAAGACGTATCTCCTTGGCGAGAGCTTTTATCAATGAGCCAGATGTTTTGTTACTGGATGAACCGACTAATCACCTGGATATTCCGACCATCGAATACCTAGAAAAGCAACTCGAGCAATTCAATGGGGCAATTGTTCTGATCACGCATGATCGTGCTTTTCTACAAAAGATTGCCACCAAAATTATGATTCTAGATCGTGGAGCGATCAGTGCCTGGGAATGCAGTTACCAGCGTTTCCTGGAATTACATGAACAACAACTCAATGCTGAAGAAAAGGCCAATAAAGAATTTGATAAACGCCTTGCTCAGGAAGAAATCTGGATACGCCAGGGCATCAAGGCCAGGC
>JAYQVM010000182.1:0-2300 GCA_038148435.1 Gammaproteobacteria bacterium
CTGATAGACAACCTGAAGAATGGTACCCAAAGAAAGTACCTTTCCGGTTTCAGGCAAGGCATCTAGATAATTATGAATCTCCAGTATGCGGGACATTTTGTCAGCAGTAAACCAGTACGCTTCATCCTCATCTCCAGTGAAATCATCTTCAAAAAAGAAGTCATCATCAAAAAAATCATTTTCTTGAGTAGGATCTCCGATGGGTGTTGTGTTAGGGACTGTGGTAAGGTTGGTTTCAGGGGGAAACAAGTCGACAATAACATCTAGTGGTGTCGTGCCACCCATATTCTGGTCAATTTCGACCATGCCTCGGTAAATTTCAGTGCCATCATCAAAATAATCAATAAAGCTATTTTCAACCTGCAAACGAAACATTCCACTGACACTGAATACCAGCAGAATGATACCAATGATTATAATGCTTTTACCGGAACGAGCTGTCAGGTTTGCCAGCACTGGCGTCATATCGACAAAACGCCTAGTATTTTCCGAATGACTTTCCTGCAAGACACTCATCAAGGCAGGAAAAATCAGAAAAGTCAGCATAAAAGCAAAGGCAACACCCATCACCATCATCAATCCAAAATTGATGATAGGAGGAATATCACTACTGACCAGTGAACCAAAAGCCACAATGGTGGTCAGACTGGTGTATGCGCAGGGCTTGATCATGTTTTGCAGAGTGGTTTTCACCCGCTCTAGATGACTATCACATTCACCATCCGCTTCAAGCTCCAGGTAACGGACAACCAAGTGCACGTTCAAGGAGATAGTAATAATCAGCAGCAGCGAGATGAAATTTGAAGAAATAATGGTAACTGGCCAGTCGAGCAAGCCCAGCAGACCAACCATACAGCTAGCTGTTACTAAGCAAGACAATAAAGGAATACCGACATAACGAATTTTACGAAACAGATAACCCAGCGAGAGGATGATAAAAAGAAAGATTACTAGGCCAAAGGTCTCCAAATCATTTTGCACAAATGTAATCAGGTCATCCGCAATCATCGGCACACCACCCATGTAAATGTCTGCACTAGCTCGATAGCCTTCAAGAATTCGGCGAATTTCAGCGATATCTTCATGCCGATTGTTATCGGCCAAGGTATTCAGTGCTCGATACTGAATTTCTAACTCGGACAACTTTTCTTCTTGGGGCTGCTCGCGTTTCGCCGCTGGGATTGCCCTGAGCTCTGCCCTATGTCTACTAACCTCGTCAAGCTCTGTGGTTTCCTCGAAATTAACAATCAGAGCAGTCATTTGACCATTTTCACTGATCAGAAGGTTGCGGTATGCCGGACTACTGATGAGATCTTCACGCGCTGCATCTAACGACACTTCTGAATCATCCAGGGTGAGAATATTACTGGCTAGTTCTTGCAGGGGAACATTGGCTGCCTGTAACAATGGCACATTGAGAATGCTGTCGACTGAAGTAACGCGCAACATGTCCTCAAGTTCATCACGCAAGCTGCGTAAGCTTGCCAGATTACTCGCTTCAAAAAGCGGGCTATAAGGAGAGAAAGCAATAAACAATATATCATTGCTGTTATAACGTTCGTTAACCTGGCGAGAAAATTCCAGATCCTCGTCACCTTCCACCACCAGAGTGTCAGAAGAAGCATCCAGTCTGAAATCCTGAGTGAACCAGGTTAAGTATAAAGTCAGTAGAAAAACTAGAAACAAGCAGAATCTGGGCGAAGCCGTTACGAATTGTACATACTGTTTAAACATGCCTATCCTTACAAACTCTGTCTGGGCGAGAAATTCACTGATTATAGCCTATGGTAGATGTATTTACTCATTGCCAAGCAACCAAATAATCTATCAAAGTAACAGCTTGGGTATGCTCTAAAAAAATCTTTTTATTTTTATTAATATTTGGTAACACCTAGGCGACTTTTAAATACTACTGGTTACATCTATATCGAGAATGACAGCAATATAGACTTTTATAATTATGACCCGAGGCACTACAAGGATAGGATTAATTTTCAGTTCTAATCATGATCACTGCTGTCAGCGGGTACGAAATCCAGCGAAGCCGAGTTAATACAGTAACGTAGTCCGCCCGCATCATCAGGACCATCTTTAAACACATGCCCCAGGTGAGCATCACAGCGGGCACAGAGTACTTCAGTGCGCTGCCTCCCCAGGCTGTTATCAGGTACATCATCTATATGTGCCTTGTTTACCGGACTGGTAAAACTAGGCCAGCCCCTGCCGGAATCAAGTGTTGTCAGAGCCTTATATAATGGCGAGGCGCGGGCGGTACACAGGTATTGTGCTGGGTCAGGGGG
>JAYQVM010000183.1:0-2300 GCA_038148435.1 Gammaproteobacteria bacterium
ACGAGCCTTATCGTCGGCAGCGTCTGATGTGTATTAGTGACAGCCCCAGGAGTATCAATCAGTTTGATGCCTTCTGCCTGGCTGGTTTCATGAGGCGCCTTGGTAACAGCGGGTTCATTGCCGACTTTCGCCAACTTACGTTTCTGTAATTTGTTCATCTGGGTCGATTTGCCAACATTGGGAATACCGACAATCATGAAGCGAAAAATTCTGTTTTTGTGAGGTCTGTGTGGCTGCCTGCTTGCCTGTAATATCTGCTGCAAAGTAAAGTCGCCATCCTTTTCCTGGGTAATGGTAGCCTGGCCCTGCTCATGAAAATAGGCCATCCAGCTGGCCGTGATACCTGGGTCTGCCAGGTCAGATTTGTTCAATACTTTTAAACGGGGTAACTCGCCGATCAGCTTGTCTAGCAGAGGGTTGGTGCTGGACGCAGGCAAGCGGGCGTCGAGGATTTCAACGACCAGATCAACCTGCTTTAATGCTTTCATGATATCCTTGCGGGCTTTGTTCATGTGCCCCGGATACCAGCCAATCGCCATGGTGAATCCTGTATCAGCGTGCCAAAAGCGGCTATTGTAGACCGTGTATGCGGTGGAAACGAGTGGCAGTCGGTAAACACACACCAGTCAGGACGCTACGCTATGATTGAAGCAATTATCTCTCAGAAAATTCGGGATCAGTTTCCGGGTAGCCATGTTGAGCTGATCAATGAAAGCGCCATGCATGCGGGACCAGCAACTGAATCTCATTTCAAACTGATTCTGGTCAGTCCGCTTTTCAAGGATCTGCCAAAGGTGAAAAGGCATCAGGCTGTTTATAAAGTGCTGGCCCAGGAACTGGCAGGTCCTGTACATGCGCTGGCTCTGCATTTATACAGTCCAGATGAATGGAGCTCCACTTCAGGTAAGGCGCCTGCCTCACCAGAATGCTCTAATAAAAAATAATAATATCAAAAAGATAAGTAGTTTAATTAAAGTTATTTATATTTTTGTAAGCCCCGTAAAATATGCTAGGATAGACCCATGCTTGATACTTCTGTGCTGGGTTTGCTGGGCTGATAATAATGACAAGAACCACTGAGCAGTATTACCCGATATCAATCTTTTTAGGCATTCTGCTGATCATGTTCGGTATGGCCATGCTGCTGAAACGTGAAGATGAAGTCATCCTCGCCGAACTGCCCCTTGTTGAAGTCCCCGAACTGATCGTTGTAGAGGATCCCATTCCGGATTTCGCCTCCATGCTCGATGTGCAGGAAAAGAAAGATACCTTTTTTTCATTTCTTGGCCCCTATGTAGCAGCCGTTAACCAACAAATTCTGGCCCAGCGTCAGCGCCTGCTGGTTCTGCAAAATAAGGCCGATAATGAGCAGCCGCTGACCCGCGCCGAAATGGCTTTTTTGACCGAATTGCGGGTTGATTACGAACTGGAAAACGAGCGCCTTAATACCCTCAACCTGATCAACCGGCTGCTCAAACGGGCCGATATCATCCCCCAGTCTCTGGCATTGGCGCAGGCTGCCAATGAATCCGCCTGGGGCACCTCCCGTTTTGCCCAGCAGGGCAACAACTTTTTCGGCCAGTGGTGCTACACCGAAGGTTGCGGCATTGTTCCCAGCAGCCGGGTGGCAGGGGCCTCACATGAAGTGAAAAGTTTTGAATCCGTCCTTGAATCGGTTCGCTCCTATATCATGAACCTCAACACCTTCCCCAGTTACCAGCATCTACGCGACATCCGGCTGGAATTACGTGAAGAAGGCCAACCACTGGACGGTATTACCCTCTCGGAAGGTCTCGACAGTTATTCTGAACGGGGGGATGAGTATATATTTGAACTGCAGTCCATGATCTATTCCAACAACCTGCTGGAACATGACCGCGCAGAAGTCTGATACAGTCCGCTAACGGCAAACTATTCAGCAATCGCCGGATTGATCCAGGGAATGGAGTACCAGTAATAACGACCGTTTTCTCCCGGTGCGGTACAGTTATAACGAAAACGTCTACTACGATTTTCTACTGACGTGCTTACCCTGAAAATGGCTTCTGCGGCATTGTCGGCTTCCACCTGGATACTTTCATTGTTGTTGTAACAGGCCAGTTGCGACAGCCCGCGACTGCCATTGCTAAAATCAAGAATTGCGGAAGGGCTGCTTTCCCTAGTCAGTGGCGACAAGGGGCTGATGCCATCAAGCGTAAAGGCCAGGCTGCGTACCTTGGAGGGAAAGGTGTTCATTGAGACGTAAATGCCTGAAAACGGAAAGCGAGGCAGGGCGGTATAATCCGAACTGCTGTTAAAGG
>JAYQVM010000184.1:0-2251 GCA_038148435.1 Gammaproteobacteria bacterium
GAGGCTCTGGTGGTTGAGCAACAACAACTAAAACTAGTACAGGAACCTGTCCTAGTCATTCCAATGTATCTGAAGATAGCGCGATCGACGGCAATACAGTTTGCGCAATTTCAGGTGAAATTACAGACGAGCTTACATTAACCGATGATGTGATTTATAGATTATTTGGCACAGTCAACGTAGGTATCGATATGGGTGGCGACGGTCAAAAGGCTGGTGGTGCAGCAGGTATTCTTAACATACCTGCAGACGCAATCATTATCTCGAAGACATCAGATGACTACTTGATTGTAAATCGAGGCTCCAAAATTGAGGCTAAAGGTACGTCTACAAAGCCAATTGTTTTTACACATTCTTCAGCTTTTGATGGTTCTCTTGCTAACCCAGAAACTGCAACAGGGCTTTGGGGTGGAATTGTTATTCTGGGTAAGGCACCGATCAATAAGTGTTCCAATGATTTAAGAGGCACTGCTGATTGTGAAAAATTGGTTGAAGGCGCAACAAATGCTTTGATGGGTGGAGCTACTCCTGCTGATAATTCCGGTACTTTAAGATTTGTAAGAGTGGAATATGCTGGGTATGAAGTTTTCCCAGGAAATGAGCTAAACGGCATAACATTTGGTGCTGTTGGCTCAGGTACCACAGTTGATTATGTTCAGGTGCATAACAATGCCGATGATTGCGTTGAGTTCTTTGGTGGAACAGTTAATGTAAAGCATTTGGTTTGCACTAATGCGGGAGACGACAATATTGACGTTGATTGGGGCTATACTGGAAAGCTTCAATATGTTGTTATTAAACAAGCCAGCGGCAGCGGTGATCATATTGTTGAGTCAGATAATACTGACGCTGATCCAAATGTAGGTTGGCTTACTACTCCCAGATCTACTCCTAAAGTTGCTAACTTTACATTTATTTCATCTGGTCAAGATGAGATTCTAAAGTTTAAAGAAGGGGTTTCTGGAATTTATATGAATGGTGTTATTGTCTCCAATGGCTCCAAGGGTTGTGTTGAACACACCAATGCTGAAACCTTGCAAGACGCACCTGGCTTTGACAAGCTTGCTCATCATTCCATCTTTATGGATTGTGGTTCAGGAGCTGTATTTAATGCTGGCGATGACTCTGCTACCGCAGCTGAATTGGAGGCTTCTATCCTGGAGCGGGCCACCAACATTTCTATTGGAACTAACTCGCTAGTTGGTACCTATTTTCTTGGTGAGAATGAATCCAACGTTGTTTCAGCTTTCAACAATCAAGAAGAAGTTTGTTCTGTTGGAACTCATGCCTCTGGCTCTACTTCGGTACTTTGCCCAGATAATGCTGCGCAGATTGATTCATTCTTTGCAAAAACAAACTATATAGGTGCGTTTGGTCCTGGTTCCGATGTTGAAAATAACTGGGCAGCCGGTTGGACGAAAGGCCTCTTTAGTGAAGCAGAGTGTCCAGAGGGTACTGTGCAGACTGAAACTCTCCTGGGTTCAAATGTATGTACAGTTTCTGGAACCGTAACATCTGACCTAACTTTAACTTATGGAAATCTTTACAGACTGGAAGGCAAAGTTCAAGTCGGAAATGATATGGGTTCAAATGGCACCAAAGATGGCGGCATTGCCGCAACCTTGACCATTGAGCCTGGAGTTACTATTTTTGGTGAATCTGGTTCAGACTACTTGGTCATTATGAGGGGCTCTCAGATAATTGCTAACGGGACTTCATCTGCCCCAATCATTATGACGGCAAGAGACGATATTACTGGCCAAACCGATCAATACTCACGAGGTCTTTGGGGTGGCTTAGTTATTCTAGGTCAAGCGCCAATTAATAAGTGTACCTTTACAACTGCAGGAACCGCTACAACAGCTGGTACGAGAGTGGATCCTTGTGAAAAACTTGTAGAGGGCGCTACGGATGCTCTTATGGGAGGTGAAGATAAGAATGATAATTCTGGTTCACTAAAGTATCTAAGGGTTCAATATGCGGGTTATGAAATTTTCCCAGGTAATGAGTTAAATGGAATTACCTTTGGTGCAGTTGGTGATGCCACTGTGGTCGATTATGTTCAGGTTCATAACAATGCGGATGATTGTGTTGAATTCTTTGGTGGCACTGTGAATGTTAAACACCTCATATGTACTGGTGCCGGCGATGATAATCTTGATATTGACTGGGGCTATCAAGGCAAAATGCAGTTTGTCATAGTGCAGCAAGCAGACGACACTGGAGATCATATTGTTGAGTCTGATAACAC
>JAYQVM010000185.1:0-2236 GCA_038148435.1 Gammaproteobacteria bacterium
ATGCGACGGCGCGTCCTTTTATCACACATCATAATGCACTAGATCAGGATATGTATTTACGGATAGCCCCGGAACTTTATCTGAAAAGACTGGTGGTCGGTGGTTTTGAACGGGTCTACGAAATTAACCGCAATTTTCGTAATGAAGGTCTCTCGACCAGACACAATCCTGAATTCACCATGCTGGAGTTTTATCAGGCCTATGCAGACTATCGTGACTTGATGGATTTGACTGAGCGTATGTTGCGAAAGGTTGCACAGGAAGTATTGGGAGGTACCAGTATCACTTACCAGGGTATCGACATGGATTTTTCAGAGCCCTTTGCCAGAATGAGTATCAAACAGGCCATATTACATCACTTGCCCGAAGTGCAGGCGCACCAACTGGAAGAGCGTGATAGCCTTGAAAGCCTGCTAAAAGCTCAGGGCATTGACTTGAAAGAATCCTGGGGTATTGGGAAACTGCAGTTAGAATTGTTTGAGGCCCAGGTAGAGGAGGCCCTGAAACAGCCTACCTTTATTACTGAATATCCCACGGAAGTTTCTCCGTTGGCAAGACGTAATGAGAGTAATCCCGAGATCACGGATCGATTCGAATTGTTTATTGCAGGGCGTGAAATTGCCAATGGCTTCTCGGAGCTGAATGATCCGGAAGACCAGGCGGAACGTTTTCGTGCCCAGGTAGCTGAAAAGGATGCCGGGGACCACGAAGCCATGCATTTCGATAGTGACTATATAAGGGCGTTAGAATACGGCATGCCACCGACTGCCGGGGAAGGGATTGGTATTGACCGTCTGGTTATGCTCTACACCGATTCACCTTCGATTCGTGACGTACTGCTGTTTCCGCATATGCGCCCGCAGCATGACTGAGGACAGTACGTCTCAGCAGATTGATCTAGAGGCATCCTGGCTGGCCGAACTGCAAAACGAGTTTAAGAAGGACTACATGCGCCAGCTCAGGGAATTCCTATTGGCGGAAAAAGTAGCCCACAAACAGATTTATCCGCCGGGTAAACTGATCTTCAATGCCCTGAACACAACGCTATTGGACCAGGTCAAGGTCGTTATACTGGGTCAGGACCCCTATCATGGTCCTGGCCAGGCTCATGGCTTTTGTTTTTCGGTTATGCCCGGCGTGGATATTCCGCCGTCATTGGCCAATATTTATAAGGAATTGCAGGATGATCTCTCAATCACCCCAGCCCGACATGGCTGCCTGACTCATTGGGCACAGCAGGGGGTACTCCTGCTAAATGCCGTATTGACGGTTGAGCGTGCCCGGGCTGCCTCCCATCAGGGGAAGGGCTGGGAACAATTCACTGACAGAATTGTCCATGTTCTGAATGAAAAAAAAATGGGCCTAGTCTTTCTTTTATGGGGCAGTTATGCACAGAAAAAAGGTCAGTTTATTGACCGGCAAAAGCATCTTGTGCTGCAGTCTCCCCATCCTTCACCTTTATCGGCGCACCGGGGCTTTCTGGGCAATAGGCATTTCTCTCAGACCAATCAGTATCTGCAGCAGCAGGGAAAGAGCCTAATCGACTGGCAGTTGCCGGATATCTGAACTATTAGCTGCCTTGATAAATGCAGGCGCTGGTGCAGGTTTCACTGATCACGATTTTGGATAATGCTGGCAGCAGCGGTTTGATCTTTTGCCACAGCCAGATAGAAATCTGTTCGCTGGTAGGGTTTTCCAGGCCGACAATTTCATTCAAGTAATAGTGGTCAAGTTCTTTGATGATCGGGCTGACTCGTTCCGAGATTTCGGCAAAATCCATGATCCATCCACTTTTTTCGCCGGGCTCGCCACTGATGTGAACCTGTACTTTATAGGAGTGTCCATGAAGACGCCCACACTTGTGTCCCTCTGGAACATGGGGCAAGCGATGCGCAGCTTCAAAGCTAAATTCCTTGTAAATTTCCATGTTAAATCTGTTCATTTTGACCGCTCGCAGATGGTAACGGCTCGATCGCTGTCTGTACAGGAGAAGATATGTACTCTAGAAAATTATGCTCTTGATTAGATAACCAAAAAAACAATTTACTAAGTCACTCTTAAAATTCATATAGCAGTTTTCACCAGATGCACCTATATTCTATATACTATTTCCTTTTATCGAACCAGGAAATAGGGAATTGACTTAGAGCACCAAGTCGGTAAAATGCGCTCTCTCTTTGTCGGGTGGTTAGCTCAGCTGGGAGAGCATCGCCCTTACAAGGCGAGGGTCGCAGGT
>JAYQVM010000186.1:0-2198 GCA_038148435.1 Gammaproteobacteria bacterium
GTTAAATGATGGGGAGCCTCTCGATAACCTTGAATTGGCAGTGCTTTATAATCTGATCCCTCAGGATTATAAAGACACGCTGATTACCCCATATGTTTCTATCGAAAATGACCAGCTACGTTTCTCTATCCGAGTACTGGAAACCGACCCTAATCTGATCAGAAATGACTTGCTGATGAAAATCCACGCTGGTCTGTCCAGCGAATTTGATCTAGGTGCTGATCAGGTGCGGTTAACAGGCATGTTTGTCCTCTACAACAACATGTTACAGAGTCTGTTCGATTCGCAAATATTGACACTCAGTCTTGTATTGGCTGTGATTTTTGCAATGTTCATCATACTGTTCCGTTCCTTGAAACTTGCAATACTGGGTATCATTCCTAACATTCTGGCTGCCTCTTCGGTGCTTGGGCTGATGGGTTGGTTAAATATTCCGCTGGATATGATGACTATCACCATTGCCGCTATTTCGGTGGGTATAGGGGTAGATAACACGATCCACTACATCCACCGTTTTAAAAGCTATTTTTTCCAACATCAGAATTATCAGAAAACCATGCGCTACTGCCACAGCAGCATCGGCCAGGCGATGTATTTCACTAGCTTCACCATTATTGTGGGTTTTTCCATACTGGTGGTCTCTAACTTTATTCCCACCATCTATTTCGGGCTGCTCACTAGCCTCGCTATGTTCCTCGCTCTGATAGGATCACTAACCTTGCTGCCGCAACTCCTGATTAGTTTCAAACCTCTGGGTAAAGAACAGGCCTAAGTATTGTTAATGAGAAGCTGGTGAAAAGAATAAACGGTTGGTCTTCGCTAGCCCAAGACGAAATAGAGAGCAGAAAGCGCTATCGCCAAGATTCGTCTCGGACTAGCGAGTGCATATCAAGATAGGGTTGAATTACGCGGAATGAAATACCGCAAAAATTATGCCAAATTAACTCTATATACTTGCTGAATATTGTGTGAAATATTTTCATTATTCCATTTAAAAACAATATTTTAAGACCGTTTTTTGGATAATGAGGGCTAAAAAAATAAAATATTATCAGAGACTTAATTAACACAATTAAATGCTGTTATTTTTTCATATGTGCTGATTTGAATTGTCAATTCCAGACTTCAGCAAAAAAAATCTAGACAACATAATGACTTAAGAATTTTCAAAAAAAATAATTTTTATTTCAGAAAAAGTATAATATTAGACCAAAAGAGCAAAGTCTTATTTGGTTGAATCTACACAATTGCTATGGCAAAATCCGCAGCTGTTATTTCCTGGGCAAAATAAGCTGCTGATTTAAAAAATATTTTAGTCATTGCAGACAAATCCCGTGCTTTTCCATTTTTGAGGTTTAACCATGCAAGTTTCTCTTGAGACGCTTTCAGGTCTGGAACGTAAATTAATCATCCAGGTTCCTGCTGAAAAAATTGACAGCCAGGTGCAAAGTAAGCTGGCTGAAGCTGCCAAAACTATACAGCTCAAAGGCTTTCGCAGAGGGAAGGTGCCCATAAAGGTTATTAAGAGTCGTTATGGAAAAGGCCTTCGCCAGGAAGTATTGGGTGAGCTCATGAATGAGTCTTATTATCAGGCCCTATCACAGGAAAAGGTCAGGCCTGCAGGGCAGCCACGTATCGAGCCTATTAATATGAAAGAGGGTGAAAACCTAGAGTTTACAGCCACCTTTGAAGTTTACCCAGAAATCGAACCGGGCAATTTTTCCAAGATCAATGTTGAGAAATCAAAAGCAGAGATAACGGATAAAGATGTCGACAACATGATTCAGACGTTGCGCGAGCAACGTAAGCATTATCATGCTGTTCAGCGAGCTGCCAAAAAATCTGATCAGCTGGATGTCGATTTTGTAGGAACCATAGATGGTGAAGAATTTGAAGGTGGTTCTGCAAAGGGCGTCAGGATTGTTATAGGTTCTGGGAGCATGATCCCGGGCTTTGAGGATGGTCTGGTAGGCTGTAAAGCTGCTGAAGATAAGGTTCTAAACCTAAGTTTTCCTGAGGATTATCATAAGAAGGATCTGGCCGGCAAAGCCTGTGAGTTCAAGACTCATATCAATAAAGTCAGTGAAGAACATTTACCTGAACTTAATGAGGCGTTTTTTACATCTTTTGAAGTGAAAGAAGGTGGCGAAGAGGGCTTCCGTGCTGAAGTGAAGAAAAACATGGAGCGTGAACTGAGA
>JAYQVM010000187.1:0-2151 GCA_038148435.1 Gammaproteobacteria bacterium
GGGTAAACCCGTCTGGTCGGGAGAAGTAGACGGCGTACCTGTTCGCCTTGAAACAGAGCCTGAGACCAGCTGGTGGCAGCGATTTTTGTGGTCGGTATTGCGACTACTTCCCTTGGAAAACGAACTGTAAAGCCGCTACAGCGTTACAGTAGCGACAGCTTGCGCTTATACAACGAGAGCCTTCACTTTTCTGCCCTAAGATCGAGACTTTCGATCGCCTCCTTTAAAGCACCAAAGGTGGGAGGGCGCGTTATAAACGCAGAAATCTTGCTTGACGAGGGGCGTGTCGCGTCAGAGGCAATAGGATGCATTGCTATCAGCCGGACTTGGTCTTCGCTGTTTACAGCCAATTTAACAAAACGGTCTATTGGTAACTTTAAATTGGAGCTGTCAAATAGGAGGACATCCGTTGCTCTGCCAGCTAGCTTCTGAATCCGCAAGGCGTCACGCGCGGGTGCAATCTCGACAGAATCGCAACCCCCAAAAATTAAAAGTGACTGCACCATTCTGGCAACCAATGGGTCGTGATCAACAACAGCAAAGCGTAAACCAGCAAAGCAAGCTTCCCGCTGTGAGGTTGTAGCTTCTGCCTGGCTTTCACTACAAGTTTTTAGGGGCAAAACGATATGGTAACTTGATTCCGCGGTTTCATCGGACTGCTGGTAGTGGAGACTCCCGCCCATGAGATCTAAAAGCGTTGCTACTAGAGTGAAAGGCGAAAGGTCGTTGTTAATAGCAGCCAGTTTGTCTTCATGAGGTGGAGCACATTGGCCAGCTGGAAAATAATGGTTCGCCATTTCGGCAGGAAGCTGACTATCGAATGCTAACTTGATATGTAGAGTATGGATCTGATCAGTTTTTTGTTGGCAAGAAACAGCCAGGGACATGAAAGTAATTTCAGGGTGGACGGCTTCGCTCTCGATGAGTAATACGAGTGCGAACTGCAATTTTTTTGCATCGAACTCGTAGGTGTCAGCGAGTAGCTGATGGGACTCCACGTCGAATACCAGGCCCTTGCTGGTGGCTCGTGGCTGAATTCGGCGTCTCAATTCCTCCAGGAAGTCAGATACACTGGCGGGCGTAGGCGATATGCACAGGTCAGACTCTTCTATTTCAAGGCTGCCTCGAAGCGCCTCTAGTTGTCCCGATACCTCTTTGCTTATGTCATTTGCCTGCTCAATTAATGCTTGATGACTAACAGCTGCCATGTAAGGAAGCGCTTTAATCGCTTGAAGGGGAATTGTCATTTCCTCCTTCAGTTGTGAGATAAGAACATTTCTTGCATTCACCCGCGCAGCCAACCTGTGTTGCGCTAACCTAAGCTGCTCGCTGTTGCGCTCTCGAGTTTGTAGTGCTACGGCCATAAAAATCATCAGCATTAGAGGTAGCGGATAGACACCGATCGCCACCGCAATCATGGGCATCAGTGCCAATGAGCCGGACGACAAGACGATAATCGACCAGATGACACAAAAAAGCAGATGAATAACAACAGCCCGCCAGCTGCCCACTAGCACCAATAATAAAACCGATGTCGGGAGAGCGGTGACAAAGGAAATCGCGGGCCAGGTGGGATTGCGATATTGAATCATGACTGACGAGGCCATCATCATTAGGGCAATAACTAAAATTTGATGTCGACGATTGACCCTGAATTTTGCGGTTTCGACAAGATGCGCCATGGTGATCAAGATCGCCACCAATGTGTTCAGTGTCACGAGAAAACCGGCGAGACTTGGATCAAAGAAGATGTTGCGATAGCCAATCAGTAGCATCACAAGAGCAAAGTACACCCTGAAGCCCAACATCAGGGCACCATGGCCCGCTTCAATATCGGTGTCGCTAACCCCCTTGAAGGAGCGCACCAGCGCCCACCAGGTTTGCTCCTTTTCCACCTCTTGATTATCCATTTGCGACTCTACTGAGGACACCCCCAAGGCCAAATGGTGATAGGGTCGCCCCATTGCTTCGCGTTCTGGATCCGAGTGAGCTACCACCGCGTCTCCCCTAAAGCCTTTTGTTCTTACTTTGTTCCCTGAAGGTATGTTGTTGTAGTTCTGGAGTAAAGCAGATTATCAATTAAGAAAAAGTAAGCGAGGTTTTTGCTCAGATTCAGGCAAGCTCTCCGTGGGCTTGCTTGAAGGCTGATAC
>JAYQVM010000188.1:0-2140 GCA_038148435.1 Gammaproteobacteria bacterium
ACGGATAAAATCGGGCAGGCTGTGCTGGGTTTCAATATCAACAGGTTTCGGATAAGCCGCGGTATGACAGAAAGATTGCATGACCAGATCGGCGGTAAAGCCTAGGCAAGCTAGGTCTTTTAATTCATCACGCGTCATCGGGCCAGTGGTATCCTGTGAGCCAACTGTTGTCATACGTGGCTCGCAATATGTGCCCGGACGAATGCCTTCCACACCACAGGCCTTGCCGACTATTTTTTGGGCCAGTGTATAACCAACCTGGGTCTCGGTTCCTGCATCTGGGCGCAGGAAGACATCGGAGGGTGGTAAACCAAGCGCCTCACAAGCGCGATCAGTCAATGCGCGACCGATAATTAGAGGAATACGGCCCCCGGCTCGGACTTCATCCAGTAATAATTTAGTTTTCAGGCTGAATTCAGTGATTATCTCATCATTGCCGTGGCGGGTGACCTTTCCAGCATAGGGATAGATGTCTATGACATCGCCGGTTTCCATTTTGCTGACATCGCATTCCAGTGGCAAAGCGCCTGAATCTTCCATGGTGTTGAAGAATATTGGGGCAATCTGACCGCCGATGCAGACACCACCACCACGCTTATTTGGAATGTGTGGGATATCATCTCCAATGTGCCAGAGTACGGAATTGGTAGCTGACTTTCTTGAAGAACCAGTACCAACCACATCACCTACTAGGGCAACTGAATAACCTTTCTCTTGCAGTTCATTGATTTGTTGTACAGCGTTGGTTACACCGTCGCGCGGATTCTTGTACATGGAAAGCGCGTGTAGTGGAATATCAGGGCGTGACCAGGCGTCAGGAGCAGGAGAAAGGTCATCGGTATTGGTTTCACCCGGCACCTTGAATACGGTAACCGTCAAGACTTCAGGGACTTTAGATTTACTTGTGAACCACTCGGCATTTGCCCAGGACTGTAGAGTCGCCTGTGCATGTGCATTGCCAGCTTTGGCTTTTTCCTGCACATCATGGAAAGCATCAAACATCAGAAGGGTATGCGAAAGTTGATTACCCGCTTCTTCTCCCAGTTCGTTGTCATCAAGCAAATCAACCAGTGGGCTTATGTTATAGCCGCCGAGCATGGTTCCCAGTAGTTTAACGGAGTCCTGCTTGGAGACCAGTGGAGATTGCGATTCTCCTTTGGCGACAGCAGCCAGAAAGCCCGCTTTCACATAGGCAGCTTCGTCAACACCGGCCGGAATACGATCTCTTAAGAGACTCAGTAGGAAGTCTTCTTCACCTGCTGGAGGGTTTTTCAGCAAGTCAATCAGGTCTGCAACCTGTTCTGCACTCAGGGGAAGCGGAGCTATGCCTTGTCCGGCGCGTTCTTCTATGTGTTTGCGATAAGCTTCTAACACTACGTGGTCCTCATGAAAATGGTTATTTGTGAAACTTGGATGGGCTGTAAAAAAAGAGGGCACATTCTACTTAAAATCGCTTTTTTTCGCCAGTTATGCCTATTTTGTAAGGCAATTCAGCCCAATCTGTTGATATTGACTAAGACTAATCTTAAGTAATTGAATTTACTATACTTATTAAATATATAGTAAACTGGCAAGCCGAAAAAATGTAGGTTTTAACAAAAATATCTGTTAACAGATCCTTCCTTGACAATCCGGACCTTGCCAGCATCGAAACGGGATTCTCTGATACACCAAAGCAGTTAAGGGATGGTAGAATTGATCTATGATTCAAGTTAAAACTCCCTGTATCGGCATCTGTTCAACTACATCCCTAGGTGACAGGATTTGTCGAGGCTGTAAGCGCTTTAATTTTGAAGTGATTCGCTGGAACTCATACAGCGAACAGGAAAAACTGGCTGTTTTCAAACGCATTGATTTGTTTAGCGAGCAAATCCTTAGTAGCCGCTTTCATATCTTTTCCATGGAACGTTTACAGGAGGTGATGAATGATTTTCGCTATTTCTACCATCCGGATTTGTCGCCATACTGTTGGTTACATGGACTCTTGCAGAAGTATGCTTATCGTATTAAAAGCTTAGATGAAATAGGTGTTCAGTTGACGCCCGCTTTTAAGGGCAGGAAACTGGACGAGTTGTTGTTGGAAGTCAATGAGGATCTGCAGTTGCTCAGTGAGGCGCATTTTGAACGGTATTTTCAATGC
>JAYQVM010000189.1:0-2008 GCA_038148435.1 Gammaproteobacteria bacterium
GTGTCAAAGTCATTGCCCTGAGCACAGAGCAGGCACAAAGGCTGCATGAAACGAGTCGTGTTCAAGGTATTCAATAGCCGCACAATGACTCTGGATAACTATGCAAGCAGGGAAAGCGTTCTGGAGAATATCCGCCTGGAGTATCAGAATCGAATGATGGATGTCATTGTGAATGATCAAGAGTCTAGCAATGACAAGATTCGCCATCGCCGTCCTACAAGGGTTGTCTACTAGTTGCTAGTCAGCCCTGTTGCTGCCAAGGAAGGCAGCGACGAAGGGGTTGGCAGGATTTTTCAGTAGTTCTTCTGGCTTGCCCCATTGCTGAAGCCTGCCTTCATGCATCACGCCAACATCATCGGCAATGTTGAACGCTTCATTGCGATCATGCGTAACCAGTATTGCGGTGATGCGATTCTGTTTCAGTATATCCCTGACCTCAAGGCTTAACTGCCGACGCAGTTCGGTATCCAGATTGGAAAAGGGTTCGTCCAGCAACAGGATGCTTGGATTTGGAGCCAGCGCCCGGGCCAGGGCAACGCGCTGTTGCTGGCCGCCGGAGAGCTGATGGGGATAGTAATCAACATGTTCCTGTAACTGGATCATGTTCAGCAGTTTAGCGCTAATCGTGTTCTGTTCGTCTTTTGCATGGTCTTGAATGCCAAACAGGATATTTTCCCTGACTGTCATATGCGGGAACAGGGCGTAATCCTGAAATACCATACCGACCCTACGTTTTTCCGGTACCAGTGTGAAGCCAGGTGCTGAAATCAGTTTGCCATCAAGCTCAATGGCCCCCTGGTAAACTGGCTCAAATCCGGCGATGGCCCGGAGTGCTGTAGTCTTCCCGCAGCCACTAGGACCAAGCAGGCAGACAATCTGGTTTTCCGATACCGAGAAGCTCAGGTCTTTAATAATGAGCTTGTCGGCATACTGGCAACTGATTTGCCGGACATTGAGCGTTGTTTTCACCTTGGGTGTCCACTTGAAGGAATCAGGCACATAGCAAGAACTCCAGCAAGGCTTTTTGTGCGTGCAGGCGGTTTTCAGCCTCGTCCCAGACCACTGAATCAGGAGCGTCAATTACTTCGGTGCTGACTTCCTCGCCACGATGAGCGGGCAGGCAGTGTAAGAAGAGGGAGTCCGGCCGGGCCAGGCTCATGAGTTCAGCCGTCACTTCATGGTCAGCAAAATCAAGCCGTCTTTTTTGCATTTCATCTTCCTGCCCCATGGAGGCCCAGACATCTGTGGCAACCAGTGAAGCCCCGGCAACGGCTTCTTTTGGATTATTGATAATGCTTACCCGGTCTTTGTTGTCTTGCATCAGCGCTTCAAGTGGTTCATAACCGGGGGGGCAGGCAATTACTAGCTCAAAATCAAGTAGAGCGGCGGCATTAATATAAGAGTTGCACATATTGTTGCCATCACCGACCCAGCAAACTTTATGGCCCTGGATATTGCCACGATGCTCAAAAAAGGTCTGCATGTCGGCCAGCAACTGGCAGGGATGGTAGGCATCTGATAGGCCGTTAATAACTGGCACAGTGGCATATTCTGCTAGGGTGTCCACGGTTTTCTGGGAAAAGGTTCTGACCATGATGGCATCCACCATACGGGAAAGAACCCTGGCGGTATCTTGAACCGGCTCCCCTCTGCCCAGTTGGGAGTCGGCTGGGGATAGAAAGATGGCAGTACCACCCAGTTGAGTCATGCCAGCCTCAAAGGACACTCGGGTCCGTGTCGAGGATTTTTCAAAGATCATCGCCAGCGTTTTGTGCTTTAGGTATGCATGCTCGGTTCCTTCGTGCAACATCTTTTTCAATTCACTAGCTCGCTGAATTATTCCAAGAAATTCAGCGGAACTTAAATCCTTTAAACTTCTCAGGTGTCTAAGTGTCATGGCAGAACTCCCGTATTACCTTGCTCAGGCTGTTTACCAGAATATGAACTTCTTCATCATTGATAATGAGTGGTGGCAGCAGGCGAATTACTCGATCCATCTGCACGGTAA
>JAYQVM010000190.1:0-1941 GCA_038148435.1 Gammaproteobacteria bacterium
CCATTAGACTGGCTGCACAATCACGAGAATAAAAATATTGCGGAGGCATGATGGAAAACTGGAAACTGAAAAAAATGTTTAATATTCTAATTCTATTTGCAGCCTCAGGTTTTGCTTTCCCGGTCTTCTCACAACCATCGGCATTATCCCCTCCGCCACTGCTCGCAAGCGGGCAGGACATGCAGGGGAGACCCCTTCCCTTTGGGGTGCCTCCTTATTATGCACCTGATACACCACTGGGTAGCGGACCCTATAAAGCCATCATGTCAGCATATGATAATCTGCCAGAAAATATCGCTTACCACCCTGCAAATATAGATGCAGCTGGACCACTCCCGATCATTGTCTGGGGCAACGGCGGTTGCCTGCATGCAGGTAACCGTTTCCGGGGATTTCTGACTGAACTGGCCAGTCATGGTTTTCTAGTGATTGCTGCCGGAACCATGGGACATGTTGCACTGGAAGTAGGTCCTCAGGAAGATCCTTTTGTCGCCCGGCCTGATGACCCACCTAGGCCGCCAGCGCCGCTACCCATTACAGATGATCCTACTGCACAATGGCGTTCAACAAGATCTACCGCAGAACATATGCTCTCGGCCATTGACTGGGCCATCGAAGAGAATAGCCGGCAAGGCAGCCCCTTTTACAACAAACTCGATATCGAGTCGGTCGGTGCGGGCGGTCAGTCCTGTGGTGGCTCACTGACCTTTGAGCTATCGGATGATTCACGCCTCGATGCCATCGGTATTTTCAACAGCGGCTCTTGGCTGCAATCAAGATTTGCCCGTGAAATCTCTGATGAACAGGCTGCTGCAGCTCGGCAAAATCTGGACAAGGTGCATACTCCAACCGTTATTCTCACTGGAGATGAGATACTAGATATTGCTTATTGGGGCGGTGTCGATACCTTCAATTACCTCAGCAATGTGCCGGTATTCCATGCCTGGCAGGAAGGTCTGAGTCATATTGGCACCTACGGCGCACCCAATGGTGGTGCCATAGCCCGGATTGCAAAAGATTGGTATGCCTGGCATTTAAAAGGGGATCGACAGGCCTCAGAAATGTTTATAGGAGAGAATTGTGTCTTATGTCAGGAACTCAGCTGGCATGTATCAAAGAAAAACATGGATTAGCACTGACAACTTTCCAAGCAAGCATTTTCACCGTCTGTATTATTCGTTCCTTTTGATGCTAATCCCACGCTATTATCGTGGCAAACTAAATGTTAATGAATGTTTTGATATCGAGAAACTCTCCATGAAAATTCAATTCATATTACTGTTGGCATTTTTAGGCATGGCTAATCTTGCCTATGCGCAAGACAGTGAGTTTTCAGATGCCGATGAAATAGCAATTCGCATGCTTATTGCACAATACCTTGAAACGCGAATTCAAAATGACGAAGAGGCTCTGCGTTCCTTATTAACAGAGGATGTTGACCAACTACCAACCTCGGGCAATCTGCGCTCAGGGATTGATGAAGTCGCTGCTGGCGTATTGGCGAATACAGCAAATACTGGCGGAGATCGTTCAATTACCATCCAACGTATCCGTTACATCGGCTCATCTGTCGCAATCGTTGATGGGCTATATGATATCGTGAACCGACTGGATGGAATTGACCGTCACTACTTGACAAGCTTTACCGTGACCAGGGAAACTAACCGTTGGAAAATAACGGCCATTCGCAACATGCAGCCTTCGCAATAAGCAAAAATATCCGCTCGCTTAATCCCAGTTTTTTGATGTGATGTTCCAGTCATCATGGTTGCAGAGATCACAGTTCGCGCCAAAAAAATAGGCCCACGCCTGTTGATTACCATTCAACATAAAATCCAGCCAGTTGACGTAGGTTCGCTCTGCCTGGGTGAGCACCGTAGTATCACCCTGCCCTTCACGGATGCCATATAGAAGCCCAGAATGGCCAACATATTTATGTTC
>JAYQVM010000191.1:0-1866 GCA_038148435.1 Gammaproteobacteria bacterium
ACATAACAGTCCAAGGTCCTCCTGGAACTGGGAAAAGTCATACTATTGCAGCTATCTTGTTTGAAGCAATCTGTAGTAACAAATCAACTTTGATGCTCTCTGATAAAAAAGAAGCACTGGATGTAGTAGAAGCAAAACTAGAGGAAGTATTAAATAAAACTAGGATACAAAATCATAAATCACAAAACCCCATACTTCGATTGGGGAAACAAGGCAATACCTATAGGAGCATCCTGAATGCATGATCATTCCCATACTCACGGTGCAAACACCCGAATTGGTTGGGCGTTCTTCCTGAATGTAACGTTTACCATCATTGAATTTGTCGGTGGCCTATTGACCAACAGTACCGCCATCATGGCGGATGCGGTCCACGATCTGGGAGACAGCCTCTCCATTGGTCTTGCCTGGGTGCTGAGCAAGGTCAGCGAGAAGGGCTCGAACAATGATTTTACTTATGGATACCGCCGCCTGTCGTTATTAGGTGCGTTGATCAATGGCTTGGTACTTATTGCCGGTTCAGTTTGGGTCTTGTCAGAGGCTATCCCAAAACTGTTGCAACCTGAAATGCCTGTCGTCGAAGGGATGCTGGGGTTGGCTATTCTGGGTGTCGTGGTCAATGGATTCGCTGCCTATAAACTTAGCCATGGAAAAACACTTAACGAAAAGGTCTTGAACTGGCATTTATTGGAAGATGTACTGGGTTGGGTGGCTGTCCTGATTGTATCCATTGTGCTGCTCTTTGTAGATTGGCCTATTCTAGATCCAGCACTGTCTATCGTTTTTACCCTTTATATCGTGTTCAATGTCGGAAAAAACCTTTGGAGTACCACTCGATTGTTTCTTCAGGCAGCGCCTGACAAAGCACTGTCAGAGTCACTTCACCGAAGTCTATCCGCGCTCGATGAAGTCCGCAGCGTTCACCATCTACACCTGTGGTCACTGGACGGCGAGCACCATGTGCTTACCGCGCACTTAGTATTGCAACAAGCACTAACCTTGGAGCAGCAAGTTGATTTAAAAATGGCAATTGCAGACCGCCTCAGCGAGTTTGAACTCGCGCACACGACGATTGAGTTTGAGTTTGGGGAGGAAAGATGTAGGGACGATATATATTATTGAAGTGCGGCTTCAAATATTAAATACAAATTATGTGTATTAGTGTGATTACCAAGGGAACTTGACGGTCTAACTACCAAGCGATTTTGACGTAATCACACTACCAGAGTTTCTCTATCTTCTGCAAGCCTTGCCAGTCTCAGTGCTGTAGTATTCATTTTCTCCCTTAGCCAGATATTGCGGACACCGCTGGCATGTATCGTCACGTTTTTCTCAGTTTTGAGGAGCCGCGACACTTGTTGCTGACCTAGATGTGGATTTGCCAGGGAGAACTCAATGACAATCTTTGAAATTGCCTTTGTATACTTCCCCATCAATAGATTTATATGTTCCATAACCTTCCATCTTACCATCAGTAAATTCACCCTCATAGGTCGAACCATCTTCCCAATATAAAACACCTTTTCCATGTATTAAATCATCAACAAATTGACCTTTTAAAACATCTCCATTGTAGTAAGTAATCGTGCCTTGACCATTAAACATATCATCTACAAATTCCCCCTCGTAAACTGTGCCATCTGCGAAGGTGTAAGTTCCATAACCTTGTGCATCAAATTTTCTCAATTTTCCTTCGTACACATCACCATTATTATAGGTATACTTACCTTCAAAATGAGGCATCCCATCTCTCCAATACCCTTCATAAATATCCCCATTATCATACACATTCTTACCATAACAGTAGTTAGGGTATCCTGAGTCTTCTTCACATTGTGGAAAATTTAATCCTAAAGCTTCAAGTGG
>JAYQVM010000192.1:0-1854 GCA_038148435.1 Gammaproteobacteria bacterium
AGTCTGTGCTGCACATCTTGCTGACCACGCCCCATGAGGCGCTTGACCGAACTGATGGAGTGCGGACTTTCCTGCGCTTCCCTGCCAACCAACACCTGACCGTCCTGGCGGTAATCGACAACCGAAGGCAACAAGACTTCATCCTCCGACACCCTGATAATAAAAGGCCCTTCCGAGTTGGCGGAGGCAACCAGAGAATTGGTTGTACCCAGGTCTATTCCCAGCGCATGCCTCTCGGTCTGGGATCGCCGCGGACTTTGACCGGGTTCTGAAATCTGTAATAAAGCCATGTGTAATTCTTAGTAATCCAGAATTTTTTCTTCTGAGCGATTAATTTCTTGCAGCATTTTGTCAATAAACTGGAGCTTGTGATACAGCGCTTTGGCCTTGTGCAGCTGCGCTTGATTCAGCTGCGTTTTGAAAGCGCTCAAACAGTCCTGTAGCTCACCCTGAGCTGTTTTCTTCAGGCCATCCAATGCCTGTAAATCTTCATTCTGCGTAGCTTCTTCCAGCTCTTCACGCCAGAGCATCTGTTGCATGAGCAGATCTTCACTCATCAGGCTCTGCTCATGCACATCAGGGTCTAGGCCCTTCAGGCTGAGTATATAGGCTGCCCTCTTCAGGGGTGACTTCAGGGTATCGAATGCTTGGTTAATGATACTGCTCCTCTGAAGAGCCTGTAGCCGGCTTCCATCCCGCTCCCTGCTTACCCTGTCTGGATGATATTGCGCCTGCAATTTCCTGTAGCTTGCACCTAAAGCCTCAAGATTAATATCAAAACCCTCCGTCATGGAGAAAATTTCAAAATAAGTCTGCCGATTGATATCCAAAACAGGCGGTCCATGTAGCATCAATGATGTAATAGTGTAAATAACTGTTGTACGATAAAAAGACGGAAGAGTATCTGATAAAGCAGTGGTCTACAAAACGCCTAGGAATACAACTGGTCTTGCGTAAATCACCCGGTTCAACCCTGGCATATCAGACGGAGAAAGACTCGCCGCAACCGCATTCCCCTTTGACATTCGGGTTGTGAAACTGAAAGCCTTCATTAACACCGGTTTTGACAAAATCCATTTCCGTCCCGTCTATATAAACCAGACTTTTGGGATCAACCACAATCTTGATGCCATGATCCTCAAACACAGAATCACTGTCTTCAGGCTGATCGACAAACTCAAGAACATAGGCCATGCCGGAACAGCCGGTTGTAGTAACGCCTACACGAATGCCGACACCCCTGCCGCGATCCTCCAGTTGTCTTGCCACATGTGAGGCGGCTTTTTCAGTTAAGGTTATTGCCATATTTCGATATACCTGACCAATATTAGAAATGCTTATTGCTGAGCCTGCTGTTGCTGCATTTCCTGGTCGCTCACGGCATCTCTCTGGGCGTAACCACGCTTGCTTTTGACATCCGCAATTGCGGCTTTGATGGCATCTTCAGCTAGTACCGAACAGTGGACTTTAACCGGCGGCAGGCCGAGTTCATCAGCAATCTCGCTATTTCGAATTTTTTGCGCATCTTCCAGACTTCGCCCCTTAACCCATTCAGTTAACAGGGAGCTAGATGCAATCGCTGAACCACAACCATAAGTCTTGAACTTGGCATCCTCAATGACGCCATCCGGACTTACTTTGATCTGCAAACGCATGACGTCACCACAGGCTGGAGCCCCAACCATGCCGGTTCCGACATTTTCATCATTATCGTCCAGCTTGCCCACATTTCGAGGGTTTTCGTAATGATCCAAGACCTTGTCTGAGTAAGCCATTTTTAATACCTCTCAAATTTGCTTTTGTGTTTATCTCTAAATGCTTTTCATCTAGTTTTTCGAGTGATTTTACTCAAGC
>JAYQVM010000193.1:0-1809 GCA_038148435.1 Gammaproteobacteria bacterium
AGCATGAACTTCTTAATGAGCTCGCACGGGTTAATCCGGCTGAATTACTGGTTATTGATAGTCAAAACTGGCCCGAAGCCATCCAAAAACGCGCAGGGCTGAGAAAACGCTCCGAATGGGACTTTGATCTGGACAGCGCTAAGCGCGCCCTGCTCAAGCAGTTCCAGGTCGATAGTCTGGAGGGTTTTGGCTGTGAACATATGAATAGTGCACTTTGTGCTGCGGGCTGCCTGTTAAGTTATGCGCGTGAAACCCAGTTCTCCGACTTGCCACACTGCCAGAGCCTGAGGGTCGAACAAAAAGATGACAGTCTGATTCTGGACAGCATCAGCCGGCGCAATCTGGAAATTGACCGTAACCTGACCGGTGGTCAGGAAAACACCATCACTTCCGTGTTTGACCAGTGCGCAACCGCAATGGGGTCACGTCTACTGAAGCGCTGGCTGCATCGACCCATCCGCCAGCACGAAGCGCTTAGATTACGTCAGCAGGCCATCTCAAGCCTGATCGACAATTATCACTATGAACAACTGCAGGAGATACTTCAGCAAATTGGTGACCTGGAGCGCATTGTTGCTCGTATCGCCTTGCGCTCCGCTAGGCCACGCGACCTAGCCAAGCTGCGTGATGCGCTAGGGCTTTTACCCGATCTGCAGTCTGTACTTAGCGATATTGACTCACCGCGTTTACAACAACTAGCTCAGCTGATTGGTGAGCACCCTACACTGTTTGAATTGATCACCAGTGCCATTGTGGAAAACCCGCCGGTCGTCATTCGCGAAGGGGGCGTGATTGCTCCTGCTTTTGATCAAGAGCTTGATGAGTTGCGCAGCCTGAGCACCAGCGCCGGGGAGTTTCTCAATAAACTCGAAGAACAAGAGAAAAGCCGCACCGGTATCAGCACGCTCAAAGTTGGTTATAACCGGGTGCATGGCTACTACATTGAAATCAGCCGCCTGCAATCCGAGCAGGCACCAGCCGAATATATTCGAAGACAGACCCTGAAAAACGCTGAGCGCTTTATCACTCCTCAACTCAAGGAATTTGAAGACAAGGTGCTCAGCGCCAAAAGCAAATCGCTTGCTCGCGAAAAGCACTTGTATGAAGAATTGCTGAACACCCTAGCGGATCAGCTCAAGGTTCTGCAGGACAATGCCTTTAGTCTGGCCGAGCTCGATGTGCTGTGTAACTTTGCTGAACGAGCACAGGTATTGGATCTGGTTTGTCCGGAGCTGAGTCCGGATGCGGGCATCACCATTAGCCAGGGACGACACCCAGTCGTTGAACACGTCATGGAAAAAGCTTTTGTCGCTAATGATCTCAAGCTTTCTCCCGAGCAGAATATGTTGATGATTACCGGCCCCAATATGGGCGGCAAATCGACCTACATGCGGCAAACGGCCATCATCGTTTTACTGGCCCATACCGGCTGTTTTGTGCCGGCACAGTCAGCCCTGATTGGACCGGTTGACAGAATTTTCACCCGTGTCGGTTCGTCCGATGATCTGGCCGGTGGCCGTTCCACCTTCATGGTGGAAATGACCGAGACAGCCAATATTCTGCATAATGCCAGCAAGCATAGCCTGGTATTAATGGATGAAATCGGTCGTGGTACCAGCACCTTTGACGGACTGTCGCTGGCCTGGGCTTCGGCTGTCTATATTGCCAGCCAGATCCAGGCGCAGACGCTTTTTGCTACACATTATTTTGAGCTAACAGCCCTACCAGAACATTATCCCAATATCCGTAATGTGCATCTTAATGCTAGCGAGCATGACAAGGGCATCGTCTTTTTACACAGCGTGGAGG
>JAYQVM010000194.1:0-1762 GCA_038148435.1 Gammaproteobacteria bacterium
AGAAAATTATAGTCGTACTCAGGAAGGGCTGACAAACCGTCAATCATCCCATTGACAGAGTTTGAGTCCTGATTCTTTTTGGATGCTGTCAATTCGTCCCAGATGTGCCTGCTCTTCATCTTCACTTGCCCGGATCACTCTTAATGGCTTGCGGTCTTTTGGCAGCCTTCTTATCTTGACTGTACCAGCTCCTTCACTCCCACTTTCATGCCCCAGTGAAAATGATGACTGACCGCCGGTCATGATCAGGTAGACATCAGCAAGAATCTCGGCATCAAGCAAAGCACCGTGCAACTCTCGTTGAGAGTTATCTACAAAATAACGTTTACACAGAGCATCCAGGCTGTTTTTCTGTCCTGGATGTTTTTTTCGCGCTATGGCCAGGGTATCAAGAATGTTGCAGTAATTATCCATTTTATTAAAACCGCGATTGAGATCCTGCAGTTCATGATCCAGAAAACCTATATCAAAGGGGGCGTTATGAATAATCAATTCGGCGCCTTCGACAAATTCAAGAAAAGTCTGGGCGATTTCTGCAAAAACCGGTTTATCAGACAGAAATTCATTGGTAATACCATGTACTTCCAGCGCACCCGCATCAATATCCCGTTCAGGATTGATATAAATATGTAGATTATTGCCTGTCAGACGCCGGTTCATCAGTTCTACACAGCCTATTTCAATAATGCGGTGCCCCTGACTGGGTTCGAGTCCGGTTGTTTCAGTATCGAGGACAATCTGTCTCATAATTCATCAATACCCTTGTTGGCCAATTCATCCGCCAATTCATTGTCTGCATCACCACTGTGCCCTTTTACCCAGCGCCAATTGATTTGCTTTTGCTGACTGGCCAGTTCATCCAGACGCTGCCATAGCTCTAAATTTTGTACCGGTTTTTTACTCGCGGTCAGCCAGTTTCTTTTTTTCCAATTTGGCAGCCAATCATTTATTCCCTGTAGTACATATTTCGAATCACTAAAGAGCTCTATATTGCAGGGGAACTTCAGGCTTTCTAGAGCCTTGATCACGGCAGTAAGTTCCATGCGATTGTTTGTCGTATAATTTTCGCCGCCATAGAGTAAGTGCTCATGCTCACCATGCCTGAGTACAACACCCCATCCACCTGGACCAGGGTTGCCACGGCAGGCGCCATCGGTATAAATAATCAAGGTCTTAGTCATCAGATATTAATGCAGCATGAGCTTGTGAGGATTGCTTGGAGCCATACTGGCATTGTCTACCAGTGTCTGCCCGAAAGGACGGGCAATGGCTTTCCAGGGCTCCCTGATCGGCATCAGCGGGGTCCGCTGTTTTCTGGCTGAAATAATATAAAAAGCTCCGGTCGGCCAATTCAATCGCTGAGCAAACTTCCCCAACAGAGACGAGTATTTAATCAGCTTCAGCTGGTTTATCGGCATGACATACATGCCGTAGTGCACCTGGTCTATCTGAAAGTCGAGCAATTTCAGCCAGTCACAGAGGCGAAAACTTGTCAGCAGACTGGCTTGCCAGGGAGATTTTTGTTTTCGTCTACCGATTTTATGTCGAATGCCCCATGTACTGAAGGGATTAAAACCAACAATCAATAAATCACCCCCGGCAATCAGCACGCGGTTGGCTTCACGTAATAACTGATGCGGGTCACTTGAAAAATCTAACACGTGATGTAAGAGCACCATATCAATAGATTCTGAAGCCAGCGGTAGAGTGTTGGCCTTGGCAACTAGTGCACTCATAGTGCTGTGTTCAGTTGGTGTCAGGC
>JAYQVM010000195.1:0-1723 GCA_038148435.1 Gammaproteobacteria bacterium
CGATAGCGCTAACTAGAATAACAGGAAAGAAGGGGCAAACATGGGGCAAAAAGTACACCCAACAGGTATAAGACTCGGTATCGTAAAAAAACATACTTCAGTCTGGTACGCAAGTGGCGAAAAATATGCTGAGCATTTGCTACAAGATATGGAAATTCGCGATATGGTGAAAAAGAAGCTGGCGGCAGCTTCTGTATCCAGAGTTGAAATTGAACGACCGGCTCAGACTGCCAGAGTTACTATTTATACTGCCCGCCCCGGTATCGTGATTGGTAAAAAAGGCGAAGATGTTGAAAAACTTCGAGCGGAGTTGTCGGTAAAAATAGGTGTGCCAGTGCACATCAATATCGAAGAAATTCGTAAACCTGACCTAGATGCGCAGCTGGTTGCAGATTCTATTGCCCAGCAGCTTGAGAGGCGTGTCATGTTTCGTCGTGCCATGAAACGCGCTATGCAGAATGCCATGCGACAGGGTGCAGAAGGTATCAAGGTGCAGGTAAGTGGCCGCCTGGGTGGTGCTGAAATTGCGCGTACTGAACGCTATCACGAAGGTCGTGTTCCTTTGCACACACTGCGGGCTGATATTGATTATTCAACCAGTGAAGCACTGACTACTTACGGCATCATTGGCGTGAAGGTCTGGATATTCAAGGGTGAGATACTGAATTTTGATGAAGAGTCTGCTGCAGCAGAGAACAAATAAGCGCAGGCAAGAGGAAGCATAATGTTACAACCGAAGCGAACCAAATTTCGCAAGCAGATGAAAGGCCGTAATCGTGGCCTAGCTCAACGCGGCAGCTCAGTGAGTTTTGGCGAATACGGCCTGAAGGCAATTGATCGTGGTCGTCTGACTGCTCGGCAAATTGAAGCTGCACGCCGTGCCTTAACGCGTCATGTAAAGCGTGGTGGAAAAATCTGGATTCGCGTTTTTCCAGATAAGCCCGTTACCAAGAAACCATTAGAAGTTCGCCAGGGTAAAGGGAAAGGTAGTGTTGAATACTGGGTAGCCCAGATTCAACCCGGTAAGGTTTTATTTGAAATTGAGGGGGTGAGCGAAGATCTGGCACAGGAAGCATTTACGCTGGCTGCTGCAAAATTACCGTTCGCAACCAAGTTTGCTAAAAGGGTGGTGATGTAATGGCTGGTTTGGAAGCATCTGAACTGAGAGGAAAATCTCTTGATGAGCTCAATGACATTCTGGAAGGTCTCTTGCGTGATCAGTTTAATCACAGAATGCAGAAAGTTACGGGTCAGTTAAATCAGACGCATTTGCTCTCATCTGTCAGAAGGGATATCGCCCGAGTTAAAACACTGATCAGTGAAAAAACAGGTTCATAAGGTATGTCAGAAGAAAAAAATGCACGTACGGCTATAGGTAAAGTAGTTAGTAATAAAATGGATAAAACTATAACGGTTTTGGTGCAAAGACGCGAGAAGCATCCTGTTTATGGTAAGTATGTGACCAAGTCTTCCAAGCTGCATGCTCATGATGAAAACAACGAATGTATGCCTGGAGATATCGTAACCATTAAGGAAGTGCGCCCGATTTCCAAACTGAAAAAATGGGATTTGGTTTCCGTTGATGAGAAAGCGGCACTGGTTTAATTAGGGTTTCAAGAAGAATTGAGAGGCGCGGAGAAGTACGATGATTCAAACACAGTCATATTTGGATGTGGCAGATAACAGCGGTGCACGGCGTGTCATGTGCATTAAGGTGCTGGGC
>JAYQVM010000196.1:0-1707 GCA_038148435.1 Gammaproteobacteria bacterium
GCTCCTGGTGGGCCATCTCACGACCGCGGAATCTTAATGAAACCTTGGCCCTGTCCCCACCACTGAGGAAACGTATCAGGTTGCGTAGTTTTACCTGATAATCTCCTTCCTCCGTCCCTGGTCTGAATTTGATTTCTTTAACGTGAATGACTTTCTGTTTTTTCTTATTGGCGGCTTTTTGTTTTTTCAGTTCAAAAACATGCTTGCCATAATCCATGACTTTGCAAACAGGCGGATCAGCATCAGGAGAAATAAGTACTAAATCTAATTTTGCCGCATTGGCTTCTTCTTTTGCCACATCCAGGCTAACGATACCTTTTTGGCTACCATCATCGAGAATCAGCCTTACTTCTCTGGCCTCGATATCATCATTGATCAATGCCCGTTTTTTGTCAGTTTCACGCTTAATAATTTACTTCTCCATTCCGATTAATCTCGACAGCTTTCCCCTAACTCCACTTTGCCATAAGACGCTATGTCTTTTTCTAATAATGCTTCCAACTGAGATATCTGCATGACTCCGAGGTCTTTACCCGTTCGGTCGCGGACAGAAAGCGTATTGGCGGCTACTTCTTTATCGCCTGCTACAAGCAGGTAGGGTACTCGCTGCACAGTGTGCTCGCGAATTTTAAACCCGACTTTCTCATTTCTCAAGTCAGATTGTATTCTAAACCCTTTATTTTCAAGGGAATCTGCAATTTTTTTACAATACTCGGCCTGCTTGTCAGTGATGTTCATAATGACAGCCTGCACTGGAGCTAGCCAGGTCGGGAATGCACCTTCATAGTGCTCGATCAGAATGCCGATAAATCGCTCGAAGGAACCAAAAATGGCACGATGAAGCATGACCGGAGTGGCGCGACTGTTATCTTCGGTGACGTATTCCGCTCCAAGTCTGCCTGGCATGGAAAAATCCACCTGAATGGTACCGCATTGCTGTTCCCGCCCCATGCAGTCCTTTAGAGCAAATTCAATTTTTGGTCCGTAAAACGCTCCTTCACCTGGCAGTAACTGCCACTCGCGACCAGTGTTATCCAGGGCTATTTTCAGGGCTTCTTCTGCCTGATCCCAGACCTCATCAGAACCGACTCGATGTTGCGGGCGGGTAGACAGCCGCAAGATGACTTCTTCAAAACCAAAATCCTCATAGACTTGGTAGACCAGTTCGATGAAATCGGACACTTCACTTTGTATCTGCTCTTCCGTACAGAAAATATGGGCATCATCCTGAGTAAAGGAACGCACCCGCATCAGGCCATGCATACTGCCGGAAGGCTCATAACGGTGACAAGATCCAAATTCAGCCAGTCGCAGGGGTAGATCACGATAAGATTTCAGCCCCTGATTAAAAACCTGAACATGGCAGGGACAATTCATTGGCTTGATCGCATACATGCGATTTTCCGACTCGACACTAAACATCTGTTCTGAAAACTTGGCAGAGTGTCCTGACTTATCCCACAGACTGTAATCGACCAGTTGTGGCGTGTTGATTTCTTGGTATCCATTGCTGGCAAACAGCTGCTGCATGTAACGCTTGATAATCTGATAAATCGTCCAGCCATGCGGATGCCAGAACACCATACCAGGCGCTTCTTCCTGAAAATGAAACAGGTTCAGTTTCTTGCCGATTTTTCGGTGATCCCTGCGCTCAGCTTCTTCCAGCAAGTGCAGATAATTCTTCAGAGCTTTTTTATCAGCCCAGGC
>JAYQVM010000197.1:0-1637 GCA_038148435.1 Gammaproteobacteria bacterium
ATGAGATCATCTTCCCCTTCAACACTGCCGAAAGCATGCAGGGTAGTCCTGGCTTGGCTGATTCTGGAACCATTATCCAAACTGCGCCCCCCAATCAGCCGTTCGCAAGCGACCAAGGATTCAAGAGCATGACGAGCGCCGGCAGATTTCGTGATATCTCGAAGCCCAGCAAGATCAACACCCGCAGCATCCTGGGCAAGAGCCAGATGAGAAAATGCCTGGGCAACCAGGGCACCACCAAGAATTCTGACAATGCCGAGCCGAGGTAGTTCATGCTTGATCACCAGACCACCGACACCTTCACGCCTACTGGCATAGGCAATGGCATCAGCTGCCATCATGCGCTGAAAGCCTGCACTCATAGCTGCCAGCATGCAGCGTCCCAAACGCAGGCAATAAAAAAGCACTTCAACGCCATTTCCCTGGATTTCGTTTTCTAGTGGTACAGGAAAATTCCTGAAACTGAGCCGTGAATTGATATTCTGCGGAAAGGCACTGGTATTGGACGAGGCACAGCTGAAGCTAAAGTCTCCCTCCACATCCCGCTCTGGCAGTTGCACAATATACAGTCCGAATTCCTTGCCCTCTTTGCCTTTTCGCGCAACCACTGCAGCCAGCCCCCCATATGTGGCGCTGGTTATGTAAAGCTTGTTGCAGGCACCCTCAGCATTCAAGCGCCAGCAGCCGGCACTCTCATCACGCTCGACCCAGGCCTGAACCCGCTTAGCGTTTACTCCGACCCCTACCTCTGTAAGGGCAAACGCGATTAATCTTCCATTTGCGATTTGGGGGAGAAACTCAGCCTGCTGTTCAGACGTTCCGTAAGCAAGCAATGCACTGGAGCCGATGGTTAACTGGCCAGAAAGTTCTACCGCAAGTGCGCCCATGCCATTGGCTGCCAAGGCCTCTTCCAGCAAAGCCAGCTGACTGTAATTGAGACCCAAACCCCTATAAGATTTCGGAACAGTAAAGCCATATGCACCACTGGCACCTAGTTTTTCACGCAAGCTTATTGAGAGTTTATTGTTGTCATCAACTGCCTGACCCTTTTTTTGTAACTCTAGGCATTGATCCAGTATTAATGTCGATGTCTCATGGTGAGAAGCCAGATAGGATTCAGCACCCGAGCATAATTCCTTGAGCTCTGGAGTCACACCAAAAATCATGCGCTCTAGCAAGCCGATATTTTGTAGATTAAGCTTTTTTTGCGCCGCATCTGAGGCATTTTCTAGTACAGAAATATCTTCAGCCTGTTGGCGATCACCTGCTGCTGCAAGCGCCTCTGCCGCCGCCGATTTACCCGTATCTTTTGACTTCATTTTGACCCATTGTTGAGTTTTTGGGGTAGTTAATTAGGCACTTACAGGACTATTCTAACGCAAATCTCTCAATCGATGCTTTATAGAATTTAAAAACTTTGTTCGATGGACAACATTAATGTCCCCGTTTATGCTGCATTACTAGAGACTCATTCAAGATAGGAGAAATTTAATGTCTGATCATAAGCAAAAAACAATGGCTTTTAATCGTCGCGAACTGCTGGCGGGGGCAACAGGTCTGGTATTGGCCTCCAGCGCCGCCCGAGGCCAGATTACCACCCCAATTGGCCTGGCAACACAAAAAGTTTTGGATACAGC